>DMJC01000105.1 GCA_003451915.1 Clostridiales bacterium | reverse complement strand
TCTGTCCAATATCATCGCTGGCATTTTTAAGCCGGACAGCGGCATGATGGAACTGCGCGGGCAACCTTACCAGCCTCATTCCATGCTGGACGCTGACAAAAATAAAATCAGCATGATTGTGCAGGAAATGGCCACGATCAACAAAATTACTGTTGCTGCCAACCTTTTTTCCGGCCAGGAAATGCAGTTTGGCCGTTTTGGCCTGATTAGCCGCCGTCGGATGAATGATGCGGCGCGGCAAGCTTTGCATCGCATCGGGGTCGATTGGATCAGGCCGGAAAACAGCATCGACACAATTTCGCTGGAAGATCGCAAGCTGGTTGAATTGGCGCGCGCCATCGAGAACGATCCGGATATCCTGATCATCGATGAGACAACAACCGCCCTGTCGCAAAAAGGCCGCGATATCATGTATCGCATCATGCAAGAACTCAAGGATAACGGAAAATCTGTTCTGTTTATTTCACATGATCTTTCAGAAATCATTGAGCAATGTGATTCGGTGACTATCCTTCGTGACGGCCAGCTGGTCGATACGCTGGGCAAAGATCAGATGGAAATTCACAAGATTCAATATCTGATGATCGGCCGCAACATTACCGAAGATTATTATCGCAGTGATTATAATTCAGCTCACGGCGCAGAAGTTGTCATGGAAATCCATAATGTCAGCTGTGGCCAGCTGCAGAATATTTCCATTGATCTGCATGAGGGTGAAATTCTCGGAATCGGCGGCTTGTCTGACTGTGGCATGCATGACCTTGGTAAATTAGCTTTTGGCTTGCTGAAGCCTGAGAGCGGAACGGTTTCGCTGCCCAAACAGAAAATTTCGATTAAATCACCGGTCGTTGCTATTCATCACAAAGTCGGTTATATATCGAAAAACCGTGATCAGGAAGCTTTGCTGCTGTCGACCTCGATCAAGAGCAATGTCTGTCTGCCGTCGTTGAACATGCTGCAGAAAGCTTTCATCATCACCCGGCGCCGGGAAAAAAGACTGGCTGACCGTGTCTGCAAGACTCTGGGAGTCAAGATGAGCTCGATCAATCAGCACTGCATGTACCTCAGCGGGGGTAACAAACAGAAGGTAGTCGTAGCTAAATGGCTGGGCAACGAATCCAAAATCCTGATCATGGATTGCCCGACCCGGGGTATCGACATCGGTGTCAAGCAGATGATTTACCGGCTGATGCAAGATATCAAAGCCCAGGGCAAGTCGATTCTGATGATCTCTGAAGAATTGCCCGAGCTGATCGGCATGAGTGACAATATTCTGATCATGAAAGACGGCCAAATCTCGGCAAGTTTCCAGCGCTCCGCTGATTTGAGTGAAGCGCAGATCATCAAACATATGATTTCATGAAAGCGAGTGTGACACCCGTGGCAGAAACAGAAATCGCCGACAGCAAAAAAAACAAATTGCGAACCGGGATTGAATGGAAAGCGATAGCTCGATATCTCAGCAGCTTTTTAGGTTTGCTCATTATCGTGGTCATCTTCCAGATCGCCAGCGAAGGCAACCTGCTGCAAGTCCGCAACATGCGGCTGCTGGTCAATCAATCTTTCATAGTGATGTGCGGTGCGATGGGCGCGTCATTTGTGCTGGCTCAGGGTAATCTGGACCTGTCGCTGGGTGGTCTCGTTGGCATCACATCGACGCTCGGCGTCATCACAGCCAAAGCTTACGGGCCCGTTGCCGCTCTTGCTGTCTGTCTGCTTATTGGCCTTTGTTCCGGTTTGCTGGTCGGATCGGTTCATGTTTTGTTCAAGGTGCCGGCGATCATCCTGACCATCTGCATGATGTTTGCCCTGCGCGGCATCACCTGGATTTTAAATAAAGACGGATCGATATCTATGCCGGCTGCTTTGGCCAAATTAGATACGCTCAACAACAAGCTGATCGTTGTGGGCATCGTTTTCGTGATCATCTTTATTTTGTTTGAATACACCAAAATCGGCAAATACAGCACGGCGATCGGTGCCAACGCGACAGCCGCAAGGCAGTCGGGTGTTCCAGTCAGCCAGATGAAAATCCTGGCCTATGTGATTTCCGGATTCTTCGGCGGGCTGTGCGGTTTTCTCAGTATGATCCGGGCCGCATCGTCGTCAACGAACTCAGGAGCAATGTTTGAAATCAATGTGCTGACCGCGCTGGTCATCGGCGGCATGTCGCTCAACGGCGGCGCTGGCGCCAAAATGAAAGCCGGCCTGATCGGTGCACTGATGCTGGCCATCATCCAGAACGGCCTGATCATATGGGGTTTGAATGACAAATGGCAGCAGGCGGTGCAAGGGGCCATCCTGATCGCGGCCGTCGCCATTTCCTATGATCGCAAAAACGTCGTCGTCATCGACTGACAGAAAGGAGGCAACTGTTTTTTAATCATCGGCCTTATGAACTAAACAACAGTTATCAAGGAGGAGAACATGAAAAAATCACTTAGAACAATCGCTCTCATTCTGGCGCTCATTCTCATGATGTCCGTGCTGGTTACTGGCTGCCAGCCCACAAACACGACTGCCCCGACGACGGCGCCTACCGGTGAAGTCAAGACCAAACTGCCAGCCGGGACCAAAATCGGCATGACCATTCTGGTTAATGACGGCTTGTTTGCCACCATGGCCCAGTACATTCAGTACATCGCCGACAATATCGGCTTTGAACTGGTCCTTGATGTCGGCGCTTTTTCACCCGAAGATCAAGTCGCCAGTGTTGAGAACCTGATTGCCGCCGGCTGCCAGGGCATCGTCTTCTGCAACTTCAGTGAAGCTGTCCTGCCTAAGATCGCCACAGTCTGTGACGAAGCTGAAGTATATTGGGCGCAGTATTGCCGTCAGGTTGATAATCAGGAAATCGTTGCCAGCCTGAATAATTCGAAATATTACGTCGGACGTTGTTATGAAAACAATGCTAACGTCGCCGTTCGTGTCGTCAAAGCTTTTGAGGAGCTGAATGTCAAAAAGACCGCCATCATCGGCCCGGCAACCGGTGACACAACCACCGATACTGTTTCCGCCAAATTCAAGTCCCTCTGCCAGGAAAAGGGTATCGAAGTCTACACCGAAATCCGCAATGCTCAGGAAGCAGCCGACTGCACAGCGGCAGCCGAGACCATCGTCTCCAACTTCCCGGATGTTGAAGGCATCATCGTGCTCAGCGGTTCGACAGGCAAGCTGGAAGGTGTTTTCAAAGGTCTGGAAAATGTCGGTAAGCTTGGCAAGATCAAAGTCGGCGCTCTCGATGCTTCAGTCAACATTGTGGAGGACCTGAAGAAAGGCTCGATCGTCTGTGCCAACAGCGGCCAGTTTGTCGATAACATGTTCACCACCATGCTGGTGCTCAACGCTGTGCTGGGCACACCGCTCAAAACAGACGGCAAAGCCACCATCGAGTGTGAATATGTCGCGTTCTACAAAGCTGCTGACGCTGAATTCTATTTCGCGAACATGGAAAACCTGAAGGACAAAGTTTTCGCTTATAACATTGACGAAGTCCGCAAGATGGTCAAGTATTTCAATCCTGCTTTCACGTATGATGATCTGCAGGCCATTGCCACAGCCTACTCCACTGAAGATGTCAAAACCCGCCACAACATAACCTGATTCCAATAAAGTAATTAATCAGATCATCAAGACCAGGTTGTGGAGCTGTCATCAGCAGCTTCACAACCCGGGCAAATCAAACACACTATAAAGCAGGTGCAACATGGGCGAGATAGCTAAAAAGCGCATAATGCAAGTCGTGATGTCCCTGGCCTTGCCAGTTCTCATCTACATTGTTTTCCTGATTCTGGCGCCCGATAATTTCGGCCGGCCTTTCGGAATTTACGTCAGTCTGATGCAGTCGGTCACTCCGACATTGATCGGCTGGGGCATCTGCCTGAATCTGCTGGTTGGTGCCTGGGATTTCAGCGCCGGAGCAGTCGTTTCCCTGGCTGCTGTCTTGGCTGCCCATGCTTCGCTGTCGTACGGACTGCCCGGTCTGATCATCACCTGCCTAATCAGCGCATTCGTCCTCGAGCTGTTGACCGGCACTGTATTTACTGTCCTACGGATCCCCTCAATCATTACCACAATCGGCATGATGCTGATTTACGAATCGTTCACTCAGCTGTACCGGGGCGGCAGCAATGTCACCATCACCAAAGAGGCTGCTCTGCTGGGCACATTCCCCTGGATCTTCATCGTCCTGGGCATTGCTGCCTTGTTGTTCTATACCATTTATGAGCATTCAAAAATCGGCTACGATGTCCGTTCGGTCGGCAACGGTGTCAACGTCGCCAAAAACATCGGCATCAATCCCCGCCGGGTCAAATTTCTCACCTTCGTCGTAGCCGGCCTGTTCATCGGCATTGCGACGATCATCCATCTGAGTTACGGCGGCACCGTCGGTCCCAAGGCCAACATGGACACCTTGACGCTGACCTTTACGCCAATCATGGGCGTCGTGCTCGGTATTGCCATCTCCAGGTACTGCGGCCTGACACTCGGTGTTTTTATCGGCGAATTCTCGCTGAACATGATCACCAGCGGTCTCGTCGCCATGCGTCTTTCCGGCAATATGCAGAAAATCATCACGGGTGTGGCGCTGATGATTGTCCTGATCCTGACCAGTGTCCGGGAGAGCCGGGCTGCTGAACAGTCGACTGTCAAGCAAAAAACTCGAAAAAGCCAGATATGATGGTGCAGTATGAGCAAGAATAAGCCGATCAGATCTTTTTTCATTTTGATATTTTTTGCTGTATTAATTGCTGGTTTCATCATTTTTAACTCGATTTTCAATGGCAAGTTTTTGAACCTGTCAAATCTGACAGGTGTCATGACGCATGCAATCATTCCATCCTTCATCGCCTGGGGGCTCAGCTTCGTGTTTGCCTGCGGCTATGTCGACCTTTCGATCGGCGGCATCATTGTCCTGGCTGCCAATGTCGCCAGTTCACTGGGAAATCAGTTCGGATATGCCGGCGTCCTGGTCGGCGGCCTGGGTGTTGCCATTCTTCTTCTATTTCTGAACTTTAATATTTTTGTTTATTCCAAAATACCTTCCTGGATAGCAGGACTGGGTATGGCGATGATCTATGAAGCAACTGCAGTGATTTACTGGAAAAATATCATGTCTAAAGGTGTGGATCTTAACAGTGACTATCGGGCTCTCGGCCAGGTGCCGGGAATTTTCATTGTCTTTGCGGTTGGTCTGATTCTCGCTTATTTTTTGTATAATCGCACAACAATAGGACTCAATATCCGGGCTATCGGCAGTAACTGGGATGTTGCCAAAGCGATCGGCATCAGAGGAAATATCACACTGCTGGCTGTCGGTCTGATCAGCGGCCTTTTTATCGGCTGCGCGGCTTTTATCAATATCAGTTACAATGTGCGGATCACAGCCAAAACCGGCCTGACCAGCCTGTCTCTGATCTTTCAGCCATTGGCAGTGTTGCTGCTGGCTCAGGTTTTGCAGAAAAAGATCAACCTGATTATCGCGATTCCAATCTGCGCTTTTCTGATTTCAGCAATCTTCAACATGCTGACAATTGCCAGCATTCCCTCGGGTACCTGGCAGGAAGCCATCCTAGGCCTTTGTGTCATCGTCTTTGGCATTATCGCCCAGAGGAACAGCAAGGGGGTCGTCAAATGAACAAAACAGACGCGCTCCTGCAGATCAGCGGTTTAAACAAACACTTCGGTCCGACCCATGCAAACAAAAATATCGCTCTGTCGCTGGGGCGAGGAGAAATTATCGGACTCGCCGGCGAAAACGGTTCCGGCAAGTCCACCTTGCTGTCGCAAATCGCCGGAATCAACCGGAAAGATTCTGGCGAGATGTTTTTAAACGGGGCGATCTACGACCCGGCCAGCCCGCTTGATGCCCATCAGAATAAAATCGCCATGGTTGTTCAGGAACTCGGTGCAGTCAACAACCTGTCAGCTGGCATCAATGTGTTTTTGGGCAGAACAGCTGAATTTACCAGGTTCGGCATTCTCAATCTGAAAAAACTCTATCGGGCTGCCAATGATGTCCTCAGCCAATGGGGATTGCCGGCCATGCCGCTCAGGCAGCTGGCCGATGGTATGACGGTCGAAACCCGGAAAATAATCGAGTTGGCCAGAGCCTTGGCCATTGATCCTGATATTCTGTTACTTGATGAAATTACTCAGTCATTATCCTTGAATAACCGAACCATTCTTTATGAAATTCTGAAAAAGCTGAAAGTTGCCGGGAAATCCGTCATTTTGATCACACATGATATTGAGGAGATGATCAAAATCACCGACAGGATTACAGTCTTGCGGGACGGCGAAGTCATCGGCACTGAGCTTTGTGCTGAGACCACCCCGGATAAAATCAAAACGATGATGGTCGGCCGCAAAGTCAGCGGTGAGTTTTATCGTGCAGATAACGCACCAGACTATCAGAATGAAGTTATTCTCGAGGTTGAACAGGCAACGGTGGACCATGAGATTTCTGACGTCAGCTTTCAGTTGCATGCCGGAGAAATTCTTGGGTTCTGCGGATTGAGCGATTCTGGTATCCACACTGTCGGCAAGGCATTATATGGCCTGGTCAGATTAAAGTCTGGCCGTGTAATGCTCCGGCAGCCTCAAAAAATCCTGATTGAAAATTCGAAGACCGCATTGCTCAGTGGCATGGCGTATGTTCCGAAAGACCGGGATAAGGAAGCGCTGATGATCCAGACCTCCATTCTGGAAAATCTCTGTCTGCCGTCATATGAGAATTTACGCAGCAAAGCCGGCTATCTGGGAACACGCAAGCTCAGGTCGATGGCTGCTGATACGTCCGCTATGTTCGACGTCAAGTCAACCGGCATCGACCAGAAAATGAGCAGTCTGTCCGGCGGCAACAAACAGAAGATCAATATCGGCCGCTGGCTGGTCAAAGACCTGCGTGTCCTGATTCTGGACTGTCCGACCCGCGGCGTCGATGTCGGGGTCAAAGCTTTTATCTATAACGAGATGAAAGAGGCAAAAAAGAAGCAGCTCGGCATCGTCTTGATATCTGATGAGCTGACCGAGGTTCTTGGCATGGCTGACCGGCTGCTGATCATGAAAGGTGGCCGCCTGACCGGCGAAATCATGCGCGGAAAGGATTTTACCGAAGAAGCGGTAATCGGGCTGATAATATGAAAAACAAAGGATTCGAGCCAGCCAGATATATTCCGTTCATTTCTTTTGCGGTCATTTTTCTGATTTTCCTGATCGCTTCGGGTGGCAAAAACATTATGCCGTTCAATCTGAAAGCCATCCTGGATCAATCAATCGTCGTGATCATCGGGGGCCTTGGCACCATTTTTGTTGTTGCCCTGGGCAGTGTCGACATGACGATCGGCATCACCATGGCGCTTTCTGGCGTCGTCTCGTCGATAATTGTTGATCAGACCGGCCTGGAATGGCTGATCGTGCCCAGTGCATTGGGCATCGGCGCAGGTATGGGTCTGCTGACCGGCATCATTGTCAGTAAGTTCAAAGTCCCATCCTTCATGACCACGCTGGCCATACTGATCGGCATGCGCGGCGTCATCAATTACATCCAGACAAATTCCGGGCTCCATTTTTTCCCGGCTACGTTCAAATGGATGAATCAGTTCAGCGCCAAGATCATCATCCTTGTCATTCTGGCAGCCTTGATGATTTATGTTTTCGAGTACACCAAAACCGGCAAGTACTGCAAAGCGATCGGGGAAAACGAATTGGCTGCGCAATATGTCGGTGTACCGGTCCAGAAAATCCGAATCATTTCTTATGTTTTTTCAGGTCTGACTGCCAGTATCGCCTCGCTGCTGACCATGGCCAATGTCGGCGGCACCAGCACTACCATGGGTGTTTTTTACGAGCTGCAGGTCATGATCGCCATCTTTCTCGGCGGCGTCCTGGTGACGGGCGGCACGACAGCCCGCATTTATAAACTGCTGGTGGGCGCTTTCACAATCACCATCATTGAAAATGGCCTGATCCTCTGTGGCTATTCATCCAGCGAAGTATCAGAGGCAGTCAAGGGAGTCCTGCTGATGGTCATATTATTTTTCACAATCTACTTCAATGATGACTCCAGAAAAAAGTTCCGGTTCCAGAATCAAAAAGCACGTCAAGGAGGGAAAAACCAATGAACAAGAAACGTCTCATGGTCATCATCGCCATTGTCGCAGCCATGGCTCTTTTCGCCGGCTGCACAGGCACCCCGGGCACGACAGCACCACCCACTGACAAGACTTTCTCGGTCGGTTACAACAACCTGGGCCAAGGCGTCCCAGCGCTCGACCTGATCGAAGCGGAAGGCCGCTATGTCAACACGATCCTGGGCAACAAATTCACTGTTGTCAATGATGAATTCCAAGCTGACAAATTGCAGAAAGACATTCAAAGCCTGATCTCGTCGGGTGTCAATGGCATTATGCTTTTTGGCTGGGTCCCAACGGCAATACCGGGTATTTCCGATATGTGCCAGCAAGCCAAGGTTCCTTTTGTCATCTTTGACCAGATCCCGCGCGATGAAGAGCAGAAGGCCAATCTCTTGAAGAATCCGTATTATGCCGGCTCGGTCGGAATCGACAACACAACGTCAGCGGCAAACTTGGCCAAGATCGCAGCCGAAAAATACAAGACGGCTCTGATCATCGGCGGCGCTGTCGGTGACATCGTCCATGATGCCCGTTTTGCAGGCTTCAAGCAGGCTTTTGAGGCAGCCGGCGGCAAGATTCTCGGCGAAGCCCACTGCACTGACCCGTCGGAAGCGACCACCAAAGGTGAAGATCTGCTGGCTGCTCATCCGGAGGCAGAATGCATTTATGCTTTGACCGGTGACTTCGCGACTGGCATGATCACAGCGCTGGGCAACAAAAAGCTCGAAATCCCCATTTTCGCCTCGGATATCGTCGCGGCTTCGCTTGCAGACATCAACAGCGGCAAAATCGAAGTCGGCCAGGGCGGCTGTTCAATCGCCACATCGATGGCTGCCATACTGTTACAGAACTATATGGATGGTCATCCGATCAAGACCACCGATAATCAGGCACCCTATTTCGGCAACATTGTCCTCTTTGAAGTCAGAGCAAAAGACACCGCTGATTATAAAAAGTATTTCGTTGACGGCAATCCGTTTACCGAAAAACAGATCAAGAGCCTGAGCTATCGCTACAACAATAAGGTTGACTATAAAGCCTTCATGGACTTTATCGACAGCTACTCGATCGACATGCTGAACGAAGCGCATAAGTAAGTAGGTGATGGGGCGGTATCAGCTACGTTTTCGGAATTTCACAGCGCTGAACCTGCAAACGCCTGCTATCAGCATGTTTCACGCTTTGCGAATTTCATGTTCCGTTTTGGTATCAGATACCGTAGCTTGCAAAAAATCCTCTTTCACTCCCATCAACGACTGCGCTATCCACGATCTCACAAAACGCCTCCTGCCGGATGTCCTGTGATGAGGCGCCTACCCGCAGGGTTAAAGCACCTTTCTCGACCACCCATTGCATGTCTTCATTCAAAAACGCGGTTTGCGAAACCTTCATGGTAAACCGGACTGCCTTGGCTTCACCGGCTTTCAAGAATATCCGGCTGAAGCCGGCCAGTTCCTGAACAGGGCGGATCATGCTGGCCAGCTGATCAGCAAAATAAAGCTGAACAACCTCTTCGCCGTCATACTGACCGATATTTCGGACAGTTACGGCAGCATGGATTTCACCATCAGCTTTAGCCTTGGGGTCGACAACAAAATCAGTGTACTCAAAACGGCTATAGCTGAGCCCTTCGCCAAAATGCCAGAGCGGCTCCTGGATGCCGTTTGAAAACGAATTGAATCCAGGCCGCCGCTGATCGAGCCACAGCAGATTGCCGGTTTTCTGAGCCGCATAGATCGGCACCTGGCCGGCATGTTCCAGTGCTGTCACCGGCAGTCGTCCGGCCGGATTGTAATCGCCGGCCAGAACATCAGCTACAGCCTGGCCACCGGTCTGGCCCGGACACCAGGCCAACAGGATAGCGGCTGCCTGCTCTTTAGCTGCTTTCGATGATAGGGGGCGTGTATCGCCATGGACAACGACAACCGGTGTTCCGGTAGTGCACAATAGCTTTAACAGTTCTTCCTGCACACCCGGCAGTCCGATATCGCTGGAGTCACGGCCTTCACCTGAGGTGCAGGGTTCGCCCCAGCCGTATTTGCCGCCGACTGCCAGGATCACGACATCGCTGCTTCGCGCCAGTTCAACAGCGGAATCAAACCTTGAACGATCATCGCCGGCGATGTCACAACCCTGCTCAAAAATTACATCAGCATCAAAGAACTTTTCACGTACAGCAGCGAAAACAGTTTTGGTTATCGGACCGAACATGGCATCGATCAACTGTGTGACGGCTGGGGATTCGCGTTTGACCGAGCTGTTCGGATAATACTCTTCAGACTCAAGCCCCATGCTGACATTTTTATCTGCCAGCATGCTTCCCATAGCCATTTCCATGCCAGCCGGCGATGTGTAACCACCGTACATCATGCGCACACTGTTACCGCGCGGACCAATGACAGCGATTTTTCGCACATCACTCCTTAGTGGAAGTATTCCGTCATTTTTGAGCAGGACAACTGATTTGCGCGCCAGTTGCAAACTGTGTTCGACAGCAGTCGGATCATGATATGCTGCCGGCAGGTCATCCGTCCGCGGGTACGGGTTTTCAAACAACCCCAGACGAAACTTGACAGTCAGCACATCCAGGACGGCCGCATCGATCAGGGATTCATCGAGTTCACCGGCGGCCAGAGCTGCCTGCAGATGAGGATAGGCAATCGGGTTTGGACACTCCATTTCCATACCGGCCTGCAAGGCAAGCACAGCACAATCCTGGTCGTTGGCTGCAATGCGTTTTTCCCGCATCGTGGTGATTGAGCCGTAATCGGCTACGGTTACGCCGTGAAATTTCATTTCATCACGCAACAGCTTGCGCAGAATCGCTTTTGAGATGATGACCGGTTTATTGTCAATCGTGCCATAAGAGTTCATGACCGATTGCAGATCAGCAGCGCTGATTGCAGCCTGAAAGGGCTTGGCATAGACTTCGCGCAGATCACGGCTGGAAATCGAAGAGGAGGCGCTGTTCAAGCCGCCCTCGCCCATGGCATAACCCAGAAAATGCTTGCCGGTCGCCGCGACGCCCTGTGTCAGGTCTGGCCCCTGCAGTCCGCTGACAAAAGCCACACTCATTGCTGCTCCCAAAGCCGGATCTTCGCCATAGGTTTCACCCATGCGTCCCCAGCGCGGATCGCGGGCAATATCCATGACCGGCGACAAAGCCCGGCGGACACCGACAGCCATCATCTGCTTTCGGATCAGGACGGTCATCTGCCGGACATCAGCCGGCTCGAAGGTTGCCGCCAGACCCAGAGCAATCGGAAAAGAGGTGGCGCCGGGACTCAAAAGCCCGGAAATTGCTTCGGCCTGCAAGACTGGCGGAATGCCGCCGGTCCTGGCCATGATGGCATCGACAATCCGGCGATTGAAATCAGCTGCTTCAACTGGACCTGATGTCTGACTTGCGGCCAGTGCTTCGCCGACGCCATGAGGCAGACCAGCCAGCATCTCGTCAGGGCTGCCGGTGAACATTTTACACATCAGCTGGCTGATTTTCTGATCAAGACTGAGCCGGCTGAGCAGATCCTGAGCCCGTTCTTCGGCTGTCAAGGCAGTGTTTTTATAATTCTCCATGATCATTCCCCCGTGCTATTTATCTTCAAATGTTCAGCGGCTGCGCCCGGCCATGATCAAGCCGTAGCGTGTCATCTCGAGATAATCGGCCGGCACAACCAGAGCCAGATACTGCATGACCAGCTCGTTGGTGATCTTTCGGCCAGCTGCTGCTTTTTCAGCATAAACTGCGAAACCCTGCCGGATCTGATCGCGATTGTCGGCTGAGAAATTAAGCAGAGCCCGAAATTGGCCGGCAGCATCCTCATCCCAGGTGTAGTCGGTCAGAATGCCCAGATCCAGATCCGCCCGCCGCGCCGCCCACTGCGCCAGTAGATCATCGCGAGAGATCAGCCCGGCGTCGGGAATGCCCAGGCGCTGATACTGCTCGGCCGGCGCATCGTTTGCCCTCAGATACTCAGTCAGCTCGCCGATCAGGCGGATTTCAGCGTCAGGGTCGTCGATTTCCGTCAACTGACCGGCATCAGCAGCCAGGTCAAACAATTTATTGCCAAACTGATAAGGATTCGTATAATCGCGGCCGGCTTTGATTTTCAGCACCGGACAGCCTTTGGTGAAGCTGAAGGGCTCAGCCAGGGTCGTCCCGCGCATTTCGTCTGCCGAAAAACGGGCGCGCATATGCGTCGGCATCAGGGTGTACTCAAAAAGCGGTCCATTGGCGATATCAACCGGTGATCGCATATAGAGGAACCGACCGTCGGTGATATTGACATGGCTGCCGAAAAATCCGAAGACCGCCACATCGCGGATCGGCTGATCTTTCTCGATGACCTGGCGCAGCGGCCGGCCGGTCATGTCAGCCGGAACCGGCTGGCCAAAGAATTCCAGCAGCGTCGGTGCCAGATCGACGGTCTGCACCAGGGACTGGCGGGCGATGCCACGCTGACCGGTGCGAGGATCCCAGACAAACAATGGTGTGCGCGCTATTTCGTTGTAGACCGGCATGACAGCTTTGCCCCACCAGTCGTGTTCGCCGAGCAAAAAGCCATGATCGGTGTTGACAATCAGCATCGTATCCTGCCATAGATCGTGATCATCCATAAAATCGAGCACCCGGCCAAGATAGTGGTCGCACATCGAAAGTAATGCCGCATACTCATATCTGACATGCTGCACGGTAGCTTCGTCTTCCTGGACGGGATAATACGGCGGCCAGTCAGCGGGCAGACCCTTGTACTCATGCGGATAGAGTTTTTTGTATTCTTCAGTCGTGTAAAAAGGCTCATGCGGATCAAATGTTTCGATCTGCAGGAACCAGTTGTCTGCCTGGAAATTGTTCTCCAGAAAATCCAGTCCCTGACGGAAAGTCACAGCCTGGGGCATGGTTTCTTCGGTTGCCGTGTACTGCCGGTTGATCCGATCCTGATGACGGAGATTCTGAACGATCGCCATCGGCGGTGCTGATTTTTGGAAAGCCGTCGGTTCGCCAGGTTTGATCGGCAGCTGAGCTTTCCAGCTGTCGCCCTCCTGGCCGCGGGCACATTCCCAGGTGCTGTAGCGGGTGTGATAGGTCGCGCCGCCATCTTCCCAGTAATGC
>DMJC01000147.1 GCA_003451915.1 Clostridiales bacterium | reverse complement strand
CTGGCGAGCAGGATATCCATATGCATCTGGCTGAACAGCACCAGTTTCTCAAGGAACATCTGCTCAATTGGATGACTGCATTTTTCGATGATCTGGAAAGACAGGCTCAGACCCCGTTTTACCGCAGTGTCAGCTTGCTGACCCGTTGCTGGCTCGACCTGGACAGCCGCAGCCTGGCCAGTATGTCGGCCTGATGGCCGTAAACAGATCTCATGATGAATGAAGGAGGTCAATTGAATGGGATATATCATCAACGCAGATAAAATCGACTTGATCATCCAGGCCTTGCGGCAAGAGTATCAGATTTTTGCTCCCCGCCGGCTGGCCGGACGCGGCTGGAAAACCGGCACTGGAGGTGAATCCGCGCTGAAATGGGGGGAGGGATCTGGCGATGGCTGAATCTGAGCGGTTCACAACCGCAGCAATTCTGGCTGGCGGTCAAAGCCGTCGGATGGGGTATGATAAATTCAGGCTGACAATTGGTGAAAAGGGCCTGCTCGATCAGCTGACCGATATACTTTCCCGCGAATTTGCGCACATCATCGTCGTTGCCAATTCTGACGATCTGGTTCCGCCAGCCGGTACAACAGTCATCAGGGATGTCTATCCCGGTCGCGGTCCGCTGTCCGGCATCCACGCCGCCTTGCGTGCGTCCGGCAGTGACTATATTTTTTGTATGGCCTGTGACATGCCGGAAATCAACCTTGCCTATATTCGACATCTCAAGGGCAGGTTGTCAACGCGGCCATATGATGCAGCATTGGGTCTGGTCAATGCCTGCCCTGAGCCTTTTCAGGCATTTTACAGCCGTCAGGTTCTGCCCGGAATTGAGCAGAACCTGCAAATCGGCCGGCTGCGCCTGCAGGATCTAATCAGCAGTCTCAACTGCCTGCTGATACCGGAAAACGAAATCCGCTCTTTTAGTCCGGACCTGGGTATTTTTGCAAACATTAACACACCGGCAGAACTGGACAAGTATCGCTTCAGCCAAGCAGGCAGGTTTTTTAATGAGTAAGCTGACGCATAAATTGCTGAAACGGTTTTCAGTCCGCAATCTGATCCTGATCTCGGCGATGGCGGCGCTCGGCCTGGCGGTCAAGCCACTCATCGTGCCGCTCGTCCACTTGATCAGTACGCCGCTGATGATCCCCGGCGGTGCTCTGGCTGGCGGTTTTTACATGATGTGGCTGGTGATGGCGGCTGCTCTGACCCGGCAACGCGGCAGTGCCACATTAACCGGCCTGGTTCAGGCGATTTTCGTATTGGTGACCGGAGCTCCAGGATCCCATGGCGCTCTGAGCCTGGTCACCTATACCGTGCCGGGACTGATCATCGATTTGTTTTTACTGTTGATCCGGCGGCAGATTGATTGCCGGTTCATTGCCTTTATTGCTTGCCTGCTTGCCAACCTGGCCGGCACTGCATTGACCAATATGATCTTTTTCAGGCTGCCGGCTATTCCGCTGATGTTAAGTCTCGTAACATCAGCATTTTCTGGCGGCCTGGGTGGCTTGTTAACCTGGGAAATTTTAAAAGCTTTATCCCAATATGGTATTGAGGTGCATAACCATGATCAAGCGGAGTAATTTTCTGATCTTGTTGACCTTGCTGATTCTGGCTGTCCTGATCGTCGTGCTGACCAGGGCTAATGCACCACCGCCCAGAGAGGAAGCTACTTTGACAATTATCCGGGGTGGCGCTGTTCTGCAGATCTGGACATTGGAGCAAATCAAAGCGTTACCGGACAGCAAACTCATCAAAAATAATCAATCAGCCAGCCACCAGGCTGAAAGTGGTGTGTATAGCGGCGTAGCACTGAGTGTGCTGCTCGAGCAAACCGAGCCTGGTCTGTTGACTGGTGCTGCCGAGATTATCACGCGAGCTGCAGATGGTTATACGGCTTCTTTTTCTGTCGATGAAATCATGCTGGAGGGAAACATTATAATTGCTTATGCCAAGGACGGCCAACCGCTCGGCCAGATGGCTGACGGTGGATCTGGCCCTTTCCGGATCATCATCCGCGACGATGTTTTCGGTACACGTGAAACGAAATACCTGACGGAAATCGAGGTTGATTAATGGATGTGCTGAAGGCAGAAAATATCAATATCGCCTATGGTGCAAGAGTGATTCTGGCCAATGTCAGCTTGACAGTCAGGCAAGGTGAAACATTGATCATCGCCGGCCTTTCCGGCTGCGGCAAGACCTCGTTATGCTACGCCCTGACTGGTTTGCTTCCCGGGGTAATTCCCGCCCGGCTGACCGGCCATATCAGTTTGGCCGTAAAGATCGGCATGGTTTTTCAGGATGCCGACAGCCAGATCATTTGCACAAAGGTTGAAGATGAACTGGCTTTTGGCCTGGAAAATCTTGGCCAGCCAGCTCCGCAGATCCGTCAGAAAGTCGATGTTACCTTACAACGGTTTGGACTGACTGATTTACGCCTGCAGAATCCGGCTTTGCTGTCTGGCGGGCAAAAGCGTTTGCTGACTCTGGCCAGTATCATGATCCTCGACCCTCAGATCCTGATCCTCGATGAACCCATGTGCGGCCTGGATGAAGCAGGCCGATTGATGGTGGAGCAGGCCATTGCTGAATTGAGAGATCAAGGGCATACCTTGATCATCGTCGAACATGATCTGCGCACGGTTACCTGGGCTGACCGCTGGCTGATTCTGGCTGATGGCAGGATCGATCGTCTCGATACCCCTCAAAACCTGCTGGATAAGCCTCAGCGACTTACAGACCTCGGCCTCTGGCTGGAAACGGGAACGCTATGATTCAACTTGACAACATCTCTTATCAATATCCGCAGACCCATAGTCCCATTATCAGGGACTACTCAGCCAGCTTCGAACGTGGTGAAATCGTTGCCATCACCGGCCGCAACGGCAGCGGCAAAACGACGCTGACCCGTCTGATGGCCGGTATACTGCGCCCGACCATCGGCAAGATTATGCTGGACGGAGCAGACACCACCGGCATGGATCTGTATGAAATCGGCTGTCATATCGGCCTGGTTTTTGAAAATCCTGCCCGGCAAATGTTCTGCCCGACCGTCTTTGAGGAAGTCGCTTTTGGTCGTCAGGAAAGCGGTTCTGCACCGGAAGAAATAAAAAAACAGACTAACGACATAATGACTCGTTTACATATCAGCCATCTCGCCAGTCAACACCCTTACCAGCTCAGCCGCGGCGAAAAACAATGCGTGATGCTGGCCGCTATGCTGAGCCGCAGGACCAATTACTTTATTCTTGATGAACCGACCACCGGCCTGGATCTTCGCACCCGCCATGACCTGGGCCGTCTACTGGTCTCGCTGGCCCGCCAAAGTTCGGCTGGAATCGTTGTTGTCAGCCACGAGCGCGATTTCATTAAAGCCTATGCTGACCGGGAGGTGGTTTGCGGTTGATCAGTCTGTCGCGTATCGACCCGCGGGTCAAATTAGTGATGATGCTGGCCATCTCAACCTGCGCTGTTGCTGTGCGCGGCCTGTTACCGTTGCTGGTCATCCTGGCGCTGAACATTTTGATCCTGTTGTTCGGCGGCATTCGACTCAGCCAATCGATCAGCCGGGTTCATATATTCTACAAAACTATATTGGTGCTTTTCGTTGTGCAGTTATTATTTATCCGCAGTGGCGATCCTGTCCTGGTCGTGGGAGATGTGACCCTTATAACCGATCAGGGATTGACTGTCGCCTGTGCTGTCGCCCTGCGCTTATTGATTATCCTGATGGCCTCGTTAATTG
>DMJC01000009.1 GCA_003451915.1 Clostridiales bacterium | reverse complement strand
GCCGGAAAAGAAAAATGATGAGGGTAAATCCCTGAAGAAAAAATTATTTGCTGAATATCCAAACCTTTGGGATAAGACCAGCGCGGATGATCGCGACGCAGCCTTTGCCTTTGCAGAGGAATATAAAAATTTTCTGGACATGGCTAAAACCGAGCGCGAGTTCGTCACGGTTGCGGTTGAAACACTTGAAAGTCTTGGATTCTTGCCGCTCAGCGGGATGAAATCGCTGAAAGCCGGTGATAAAGTCTATAAAGCAATTCATGGCAAAGGCTTAGTTGCAGCTGTTGTCGGCAAACGCCCGGTGGTTGAAGGGATCAATCTGGTCGGCGCCCATGTTGACTCACCACGCCTTGATCTCAAACCCAATCCGGTTTACGAAGATGCTGACTTAACATTTTTAAAGACCCATTATTATGGCGGGATCAAGAAGTATCAGTGGCCGGCTATTCCACTGGCATTGCATGGCCTGATTTTCAGGGCTGACGGTTCGCCGCTGACCCTCTGCATCGGCGAAGCACCAGAAGATCCGGTGTTGACGATTACCGACCTTTTACCCCATCTTGGTGCTGACCAGATGAGTCACAAAGCGACTGAGGTCATCAAAGGGGAAGATCTCAATGTCTTGATCGGCGGTTTGCCATTTTCTGATCCGGAACTGGCCGGGCGCTTTAAACTGGGGATCTTGCAGCTGTTGAATGAGCAATATGGCTTGCTGGAAAAAGATTTTGTCAGTGCGGAAATCGAGATCGTGCCGGCGGGTAAGGCCCGTGATGTCGGTCTGGACCGATCGATGGTCGGTGCTTATGCTCACGATGACCGCGTTTGTGCATTCCCGGCTCTGGCAGCGCTCCTGGATCTGGAAAAGCCAGAGCGGACGGTCTGCTGCATGTTATTTGATAAAGAAGAAACCGGCAGTGAAGGCAATACTGGTGCACAATCCCGCGCATACGAAAATGTGCTGTTGGAGATTTTGCACTTGGCCCAGCCAGGGGCAACACAGCTTGACCATGCGCGTCTGCTGGAAAACTGCAAAATGTTGTCGGCAGATGTCACCAATGCTTATGACCCGACTTATGCATCAGTTTCAGAGTCGCGCAACAACAGCTATCTCAGCCGGGGCATCTGTCTGACCAAATACACCGGCTCGCGCGGCAAGAGCGGCACCAGTGATGCCAATGCAGAATTTTTTGCCAGCATTATCCGGCTGTTTGCGGCTGAGAATATTCCATGGCAGACGGGTGAGCTGGGCAAGGTCGACGCGGGCGGCGGCGGTACGATTGCCAAATATCTGGCCAATACCGGGATGGAAGTCATCGATTGCGGTGTTCCGGTCTTGTCTATGCATTCACCCTTTGAAGTCATCAGTAAAATTGATCTTTATTTCACCTATTTAGCCTATAAGACCTTCCTGGCTAAAATCTGACCAGTTTTTGACCATGCTTGAAGGCTGCCTGCTTTGCCCCCGCCGCTGCGGCGCAACCCGGACGACTGCCGATCCGGGGCGCTGCGGATCGGAAGAACCTCTGCAGAGCGGCCTTTTTCGAGTGGCCAGCCTGATGCGCCATTGCTGGGAAGAGCCTTGCATCAGCGGCTCAGACGGATCTGGCGCGGTTTTTTTCAGTGGATGTGCTTTAGGTTGCTGTTTTTGCCAGAACAGTTCGATCAGCCACGCTCGTCAGGGCATAACGATGACTGAATCTGAGCTGATCGAGGCAATTTTCAAGTTGCACGCACAGGGTGTTCATAATCTTAACCTTGTAACGGCCAGTCATTATGCTGACCGTCTGCCGCAACTGATCAGCAGAATCAAAAATGACATGCGCTGGCAGCAGCGGCCGATTCCGATCATTTGGAATAGCAGCGGTTATGAAACCAGGGAGTCGGTCATCGCGCTGGCTAATCATGTTGATGTCTGGCCTCCGGACTTTAAATTCTTCGATCAACAATTAGCTAAAGCGCTGGCTGACGCGCCAGATTATTTTTCAGTGGCATCGCAGGCGATTTTAACCATGCATGCTTTGCAGCCGAAACTGATTCTGAACGAAGACGGCATGGTTCAGCACGGCTTGATCATCCGTCATCTGGTTTTACCCGGGCACTGGCGGGATTCCTGCCGTCTGCTGGATTATCTGGCTGAGCACAAGCTGAATGATGTGCTGCTGTCCTTGATGTGCCAATATACACCACAGCCTGGCATCGGCCAGCCATCGGCTAATCCGGAACTGAAGCGGCGGCTGACGACATTCGAATATCGTAAAGTAATTGATTATGCGCTCGATCTGGGATTTACCCGAGTTTTAGGCCAGAACAGGGGTTCGGCAGACGCTGCCTATACGCCTGATTTTTCTTCAGTCTGGCTGAACCCGGAAGGCCGCGGCACGCCTGAGCGCTGAGCACGTACCTTGTTGAGCGGATTTTGTTCGACAGCCCGGTGCAGACCTTCCTGATCGACATGAGTATAGATTTCCGTAGTCGAAACACTGACATGCCCCAGAATGACCTGCAGAGCCCGGATATCAACCTTGCCGTATTTATACATCAGCGTGGCAGCCGTGTGGCGCAGCTTATGGACTGAATAGCGCGCTGGATCCAGGCCGGCAGCCCGAATGTATTTTTTAATCAGGTATTGAACTGTTTTCGGACTGATCCGCTGGCCAAGCCGGCTGACAAACAAGGCGTCTGGCGTTTTCAGGCCGGTTTTTGGCCGATCCTGGCGGTACTGATCGATTGCTTCTAGACAGGCCCCGTTCAGATAAATGGTCCGTTCTTTGCCACCCTTACCCAGGACGATCAGGGTATCACCACGAATATTGCTCAGGTTGATCCCGCAAAGTTCGGACAACCGCAGTCCGCAGTTCAGAAAGAGAGTCAGGATGCAGTAGTCGCGCGACGTCAGTTCACTTTCGCCACCGGCCGCTGTTTCCAATAACTGCTGACTTTCTTCAAGAGACAGATGCCGCGGCAGGCGCTTGAGCAACTTTGGCGATTCCAGTTCGGCAGCGAC
>DMJC01000096.1 GCA_003451915.1 Clostridiales bacterium | reverse complement strand
TTCTTCTTTTTCCTCGTCCGCGCCGGCAACATCCTGGAATGTCACTTTATTTTTGGTCGGATCGTTGAGTTTGGCCCGGCTGCGACCGAAGCTCATCGCATTTTTGCCGTCGCCGGCCTGGCGGCTGTAGGTGAACCAGATGAAAACACCCATGCCTCCCAACATCAGCATAATCACGATGATGTTCAGCCAGGATGCTATGTCAGTGGGCTCAATATAATCGAAGCTATCAATCTTGTCATCAGCTTCGGCTTTTTCAAGAATTTCAATCAAGCGATCCATCCACATCGGCGAAATCTGCTTGCTGTAGACTTTCGGCGCAGTATTGCCGGTCTGTCGCTCGGTTATTTCGACTGTATAGCCGGAAACTATAACCTTGCTGATTTCGCCGCTGTTGATCCTGGTGATAATGTCTGACAATGTTGTTTCTTCTGCTTTGCCGGCCTGTGACATGAAAATCGACAGCAGGATGATCACCGCAAGCAGGATGACATAAAAGGACATACCGCCCGGTGCTTTTTTAACTTTCATTTTTCTCCTCCTTGGCTGTCATCACCCAAAATGGATACATCCGGGAGATTGCGGTAATTTCCGTCATAATCCAGCCCATATCCGACGATGAACTCATCGGGAATTTTCATGCCGACATATTCTACGTCAATCTGCACCTTGCGGCGGTCAGGTTTGTCGAAAGCCGTGCACAGCGCAATGCTGGCCGGATTGCGGGTGCTGAGCAGCTCACGCAGGTGGTTGAGCGTCAGGCCGGTGTCGACAATGTCCTCAACGACGATAATGTGTTTGTTGGTGATATCCGTGTCCAGATCCTTGACAATACGCACGATGCCAGTCGTCCGGGTACCGCTGCCGTAGCTGGAAACCGACATGAAATCGATCTTGACTGGAATCGTCAGATGTCTGGCCAGGTCAGCCAGAAAGACAAATGCGCCTTTCAATACGCCGATCAGAATGACCTCACGGCCTGCGTAATCATGCGATATCTGATCGCCAAGACGCTGGCACATCCGCGCAATTTCATCACGTTCAATCAAGACGTCTTTGATGTATTTTGCCATTAAACCAATTGCCTCCTTTAATAGGACTTAGCTATCTATTTTATATGATTTTAATCCATGTTGCCGCAACATGGGTTACGTGTCAGGGCTATCATGGCAGCATACTGCCTGAACATTGACAGTTAGCCTGACGATCGGGCCATCGAGTTGACTGCCGGGTCTCGCGACATAATCTTCTCCGGCGGCAAGTCCTGGCAGCCAGATTACAGACTGTCCTGATGCCACCAGGGGCATTGACCCTCGGTTTTGCGGCGGTATCCCCTGCTCATTCAGGAATTTTTTCAATGTCTTGCTGCCCTTGCGACCGGCCTGACGAATGCGGTCACCCGGCAGACGGAAACGGACTGTGCTGCCGCGGATCCGTTCCAGAAGAAAATATTCCGTTGTGTCATTATAAACGATCTGCTCATCATTCACAATTAATTCTGCAGTTATTTGCAAGTTTAAAAATGGAATTTCAGTTGTGACAACTTGATCCGCATCAGAAGGTAATGCGAGAACTGTCTGCCATGAGCTTTTTTCATTTGTCTGAAAGGTTTGGTTGTCCGGATTATTGCCGTTGTCAGTAAAAAAATCGATCAGGCCATTGGCAATCCGGACTCGCCAGCCACCCGGCAAGCTGAGCATCTGATTGTCGATGGCTGTTGGCAGCCATGCCAAGATCAATTGAATGTGAATGAAAGAAAGATCCTTGCTGCTGCCTGTCTTTTCCAGCCAGGCTCTGCGAAGAATCCTGCTCTGCAAGGCAACTGGCTGCGCGGATATCAAACTTACCTGCCAGCCGTCATCCCTCCGGCAAGATCTTGCTGCTGCCTCTGCAGCCAGGTCCAGGTATCGACGGTCTTCATCAAGGATTTGAGCTGTGCGGGCCAGCATCGTGGCAGGGCTGTATCCCAGAGCTGCTGACCAGGCTGGAAGCACCTGGCTGCGCAACCTGTTGCGAAGGGTAAACAGCTCATCATTGGTTGCATCATGCCGCCAGGATAATTGTTGGCTGAGGAGCCAATTTTCGATTGCAACACGCGATTGTTCTAGCAAAGGCCGAATCAGGCGGCCAGATTTGGCTGGCATGCCAGTCAGCCCATCAAGGCCACAGCCACGGCCGAGATGAAGCAAAATCGTTTCGGCCTGATCATCCAGATGATGCGCCAGAGCTATGACTGCCGGAAGACCGTTTCCAGACATCGCATCAGATTGATCGGCCAGGCTGTTAAAAAAAGTATAGCGGGCCACTCGGCCGGCCTCTTCAAGACCGATCGACATTTCACTGGCTAATCGACTGACATCAACATGATGTGATACAAACGTTCTGCCATGAGCCTGGCACCAGATATGCACAAATTCCTCATCACCATCTGAACTTTCACCGCGCAATTGATGGTTCACATGCGCTACAGTCAGCCTCAGGTTCAATGGTTCACACAGTCGATCAAGAACATGCAGCAAAGCCATGGAATCGGCACCGCCAGATATGCCGGCGATCACCGGGCTGCCTGGCGGTAAAAGCTGTTTTCTTTCAATAAAAGTGCAAACCTGTTTCAGAAATTCGTCCATATAGTTTAGAAAGGCGGTGGTTCGGTTGGCACACGCCCGTCGTCCTTTTCAAAAAACATGGTGTATTTTGGCCACCAGCCGAGATGAATACTGCCTGTACCGCCTTGCCGGTTCTTTGCTACGATGACTTCAGCATCCTCGGTTTCAGTTTGTGCCCGGTCTGTATTGTAATATTGATCTCTATATAAAAAGAGTACAACGTCAGCATCCTGTTCAATCGCGCCTGAGTCGCGCAAATCGGAAAGCATCGGTTTTTTATCGGTCCGCTGCTCACAGGCCCGGCTGAGCTGTGAAAGTGCGATAATCGGCACACCAAGGTCTTTGGCCATGATCTTGAGTGAACGGGATATTTCAGAAATTTCCTGTTGACGACTGTCAGCACGGTTATTGCTGTTGCCGCTCATCAGCTGCAAGTAGTCAATAATGATCAGGCCAAGCTTATTCTCCAGTTTGAGCTGCCGGCATTTGGACAGCATTTCCATCACGCTGGTGCCGGATCGGTCATCAATATAAATAGGCGCAGCGTATAACGGCGGTAAAGCCCGGGCGATTTTATCCCAGTCATCACTTTGCAGTTCGCCGGTATTCAGTGCCCTTGAATTGACGAGCGACTGGACACTGAGCATGCGGTTACCGATTTCTTCTTTCGACATTTCCAGACTAAAGACAGCAGCCGGTACATTGTAAAGCGTCGCTGCTTTTTGGGCGATGTTCAGAGCCAGAGCCGATTTACCCATCGCAGGTCTGGCGGCAACAATGACCAGGCCGCCAGGCCGCAGGCCACCAAGGATTCGATCCAGATTGTGGAATCCTGTCAGGACATACTTATCATGCGGTTTGCCGCGAGCCATTGCGGCCAGTTCATTGACTGTCCGGCCCATAATATCTTTGAGGCTTTCAAAACCAGTCACATCACGGTTTTCACGGATGTCATAAATCCGTCTTGCGGCAACGTCAAGCAATAGATCAGCGCTTTCAGAATCACTAAAACATAAGCCGGTAATTTCATCCATAGCTGCAATCAAGCGACGCAGTATGGATTTTTGCCTGACCAGGTCAGCATAATGGCCGGCGTTGGCGACAACAGGTGCTGTATCCGGCAGAGAGCTGATATAAGACAATCCGCCTGCTTTATCCAGCTGGCTCTTGCTTTCCAGCGAGTCAGCAACCGTAATGATATCGACAGGTTTACTATCCAGATAAAGTTCACATATCGTCTCATAAATCAGCTGATGGTCTGGCCGGTAAAAATCATCAGTTTTCAGAATTGCGGTTATTTCCGCCAGCGGACGCTGGCCGGACATTGCGCAACCCAGAACAGACTGTTCAGCCTGTTGATTATTCGGTGGCACCTTGCCGGCGAATCGCTGGCCTGTTTCGATGGTCGGACTGGGCATGTCTTTCCCCCCGCTTAACCGGTGATCACCCGGATTTGAATTTTAGCAGTGACATCTGTATGCAGC
>DMJC01000296.1 GCA_003451915.1 Clostridiales bacterium | reverse complement strand
GAATGTCGAGTTGTCTACTCGACGAACCACGACATGATTGGAATCATTCTCGCCGCCGGCTATGCGACCCGGCTTTACCCGCTGACCATCGACAGGGCCAAACCCCTGCTGCCGGTGCACGGGCGGCCGATCATCGACTACATTGTCGATGAGATGAATACGATTGACGATCTCCGTGAGATCCTCGTGATCAGCAACCATCGCTTTGCCGGGCAGTTTGCGGAATGGGCCGCCGCCCGCAGCATAGAATCGAACAATGGGGAACCGCCGATTATCGTTCTCGATGACGGGACGACCAGCGAGGACGACCGCCTGGGCGCTATCGGTGATATTCAGTTCTGCATCGAGAACCGGCAGATTGATGATGAACTCCTGATCATTGCCGGCGATAACCTTTTTACCTACCGGCTGAAAGATGCCTGGCAGCACTACCGGCAATTTGGTGATGACATGGTGCTGGCCTGCCGCCTGCCGGCAGGCGATGACCTTCGCCGATATGCCATTGCTGAGCTCGACCCGGAGGGCCTGGTGATTGATCTGGTCGAAAAACCAGCCCAGCCTAAAACGAATATCGCGGTTTTCGCGACCTATTTTTACCGGCAGGCCAGCGTACCGCTGATTGGCCAGTACCTGCGCGAGGGCAATAAACCCGACGCGCCGGGTAATTTCCCCGCCTGGCTCTATAAAAAGGAAAACCTGCGCTGCTATCTTTTTGATGGCGTCTGCATTGACATCGGCACACCAGAATCCTATGCCATGGTCGAATCGATTTTCCCGTGTCCGCCTGTTGTGAACAGTCAGCGAAGTTAATTCGCGAAACAAAGTGGCTCAAACGTTGCAATCAGTTGGTTTGAGCAATGTGACAAAAAAATGCGCGGTTTTCGATGACTGATGATGCGAAATGTAAACCTCCTGTGCTGCAGCACTTTGCAGACACAAAAACGCCGAAACCGTTGTCGTATAGTTATACACAGAGTTTTCCACATTATCCACATTTCCACAGGAGGTGACCTACAGTGGAAACGAAGCAAATCGCCCGTCTGGCCCGTCAGGCTGCGCGCCAGATGGCCATACTGAAAAGTGAACAAAAAGATGCTGCCCTGATGAGAATCGCCGATGCTCTGCAGCAAAATGCCGAGTCGATCATCGCTGCCAACCAGATCGATCTGGCCCGAAGCCAGCAGGAAGGCCTGGCTGCGCCGCTGCTCAAGCGTTTAAAATTTGATGATCACAAGCTGTCAGATGTCGTCTGTGGCTTGCAAAGCCTGACCAATCTGCGCGACCCGGTCGGCATCACGCAACTCTCGACGCGCTTGGACGACGGTCTCGAGCTCTATCGGGTCAGCTGCCCGATCGGCGTCATTGGTGTTATTTTTGAGTCCCGCCCAGATGCTTTGGTACAGATTTCCGGTCTGGCGCTCAAGAGCGGCAATGCCGTTCTGCTGAAGGGCGGTTCTGAGGCATTGGAAACCAATCGCGTGCTGGCAGCAGTAATTGCCGAGGCTGGCCGTTTGGCCGGTTTGCCTGATGGCTGGATCGGCCTGCTGGAAACACGGGCGGCGGTCAGTGAACTGCTCGGCATGGACGACGAAGTCGACCTGCTCATCCCGCGCGGATCCAATGAGTTTGTCCGCCATATCATGGACAACACACGCATTCCGGTGCTCGGTCATGCCGATGGCGTCTGCCATCTTTATATTGATGAGCAATGTGATCCTGCGATGGCCATCCGGCTGGCCCTCGACAGTAAAACGCAGTACACCGCGGTATGCAACGCCGTCGAGACACTGCTGCTGCACGCATCGCTGGTCGACAGTCTGCTGCCGCAACTGGCTGCGGCTTTGCATTCTGCCGGGGTGACCATCTTTGGCTGTGAACGGACCTGTGCTTTGCTGGGCTGCCAGCCGGTCAGCGACTGGCACACTGAGTATCTCGATTACAAGGTTTCTTTGAAGATCGTTGACAATATTGATGAGGCGATCGAGCATATCAACCGCTATGGCTCTGGCCATACTGAAGCGATAGTCACCGGTGACAATTTTTCTGCCAGCTATTTTCTGAGCCGCGTCGATGCCGGCAATGTTTTCTGGAACTGTTCGACTCGCTTCAGTGACGGCTTCCGCTATGGGTTCGGCGCCGAGGTTGGCATCAGCACCAGCAAGATTCATGCGCGCGGGCCAGTCGGTCTGGAAGGCCTGATGACCTATCAGTACCGTTTGCTTGGACAGGGTCAGATTGTCGGCGATTATGCAACCGGCCGCAGCCATTTTCAGCATTTGCCGTCCGATCAGCCATATCCGCTGTGACAGATTAAAGGGTTCTATGTTACAATAAAACCAAGTCAAACATTTTCAGGCACAGCCTGCGGAAGGAGCCAGATCATGCGCATCGCACTAGGCAGCGACCATGCCGGATACCAGCTGAAACGACTGATTATGGATCATCTCATCAAACAAGGGGTCGAATGTGAAGATTACGGTGCCCCGAACGGGATTGATGCTGCCAGTTATGTACCGTATGGC
>DMJC01000035.1 GCA_003451915.1 Clostridiales bacterium | reverse complement strand
CGCCAGAATGCCGCTGCCGGTTCCCAGATCCAGCACGCTGTCGCCGGGTTCGAGTATTTCGTCGAGGAACTCAGCGCAAAGTGCTGTTGTTTCGTGAGTTCCAGTGCCAAATGCGCTGCCGGGATCCAGTGCGATGACAATTTCATCGGGCTGTGGCTGGTATGAAATCCAGCTGGGATTAATCACCAGCCGATCAGTCAGATGCAGTGTACTGTAGTATTTTTTCCAGCCATCAGCCCAATCCTCTTCATGAACTTCCGAGCAGCCCAGGTAGCCTTCCCCGACATCAAGAAATTCGGCAAAGCCGGCCAGTTTCTCGCGGATGAGCAATTCCAGGTCAGTCAGTGGCACATAGGTTTTTTCGACATCATCATACAGATCGCCGGTTGCCAGTTCCAGATCAAGATTACGCCGAATGCCTTCAGGAAATTCAGCAAAATAGGCTTTGATGCGGACGGTTTCATCAAGGCTGTCGATGAAACCATCATCGGCATAAGCCAGGCTGGCGGGATCGGCCAGCAAAGCGCGGATTTCGGCAGCATCCTGGACTTGAACGCCATCGGCACCCAGGCTTGACAGAAAATCAGTCAGCAGTTCGGAAGCATCATGTGTGGTTGCAAATTCAAAAGCCAGCCAGCGCATATTATTTATCCTCTTTATGATCGCCAGTCGGACGGTTGCCAGTCAGACCGGACAGGATGCGAATACCTTTCCAGATGAGGGTCAGCAGGTCAATTGAACGAGACTGCCGATGACCAGTGGTGAAGTCCAGTGTCCGGTGGCCAGCTTGAGGACTTCCAGGATCATGTTCAACACGATCATTTTCCCCCATAAGTTGGTCCCCCTTCAAATTATGGCATGAGCTTGTGAACAAAATCAAGAAAAGTCTCCCGGATCTGTTGGCTTTCTTCAGGAGTATAAACGTAGTGGCCCGATTCTTTCAGCAAATCCATGCTGAAGTTCTTGGTTTTCGGCAGCCAGCGGGCTGACCGGCTGTCGACGATTTCATCTTGTTCTGACCAGACTGCATGCATCGGACAGGTGATTTTACCGATTATGCGACGCGTCTTTAAGCTCTTGATGAACAGCTCAGGCACCCGTCCACTCCCCTTCAAATAGCTGTACCAGGCTGGAAAGCTGACGCTGCTCGTCTGTCTGGCCAGATCAGCTGCAGGATTTTTACCCTGATGCCCGAAAGCAATCAACAGTGAACGTTTGATAAAGCGGCTGCTGATGCCTACTTGTAAGGGCATTGCAATTAAAAACAAGCCAGCAATGCTCGAAGAGAATCTCAGTGTTGAGCTTACAGACAAGAGCCCGCCCAGTGAATGACCAACCAGAATAATCCGTCCATATTGTTTTGACAGACGGCTGATGACGTTATCCAGTGCCTGCTGCCAATCCTGCAGATTGCTCGCGGCATATTCTCGGGAAGTACCGCCATGTCCTGGCAGCAGGATGTTTTCAATGGCACAGGTTTCACCCAGCGCTTGGACGAGATCATCAAACTGCCGCGGGCTGCCCATGATGCCATGTGTGAAAACAACAGCCAGACTGACCCCTGGCACTGATTTGCTGTAGGGGTTGTGCCGGTTGTCAGTTATGTTCTGGCTGCGCATGTTCAATAGACCTCACTATGATCAGGTAGCCGGCTGTCAATTTGTCATTTAAACATTTCGCGGATTTTACTGAAGAAAGATCCTCTCTTCTGATAATTCTTGTCCGTGCAGGTCTGTTCGAACTGGCGCAGCAGTTCCTTCTGTGCATCGGTCAAGTGATTTGGCACTTCGATGGTCACACGGAACATATGGTCACCCCGCATGTTATTTCGGTTCAGGTAGGGAATACCCTTGCCGCGGATGGTGAAGCTGTCACCAGGCTGAGTGCCTTCTTTGATATGATAGTTGTACGGGCCATCGATCGTCGGTACATCCAGGTCAGCACCCAAGGCAGCCTGCGTAAACGTAATGGGCACCTCACAGTATGTGTTGTTGCCTTCACGCTGTAAGACCGGGTGCGGACGAATATGGATCTCGATGTAAAGATCACCGTAAGGGCCGCCTTGCGAGCCTGGCTCACCCTCGCTGCGCATGGTCAGCATCTCACCATCATTAACGCCGGCCGGAATCTTGACATGCAGCGACTTGGATTTCTGGCGACGGCCCCGGCCATTGCAGGCTGGGCAAGGGTCCTTGACAATCGTTCCTTTGCCGCCGCAGGCTGAGCAAGGACGAGATGTCATGACTGCGCCGAACATTGTCTGCTGTCGTTGACTGACTTGCCCGGTTCCCTGGCAGGTCGGGCATTTTTCAGGTGCAGAACCGTCGCGGCTGCCGGTTCCGTGACAGGTGTCGCAATGATCTTCTTTGTTGATGGTAATCTGGCGTTCAACACCGAAAGCAGCTTCCATGAAATCGAGATTCATGCGGTATTTGAGGTTGGCGCCACGCTGCGGGCCGCCGCGTTTACGCGTACCGCCGCCAAAACCGCCAAAAAATGAACCGAATAAATCTTCGAGATCGATATCGAAGCCAGCGCCGCCAGCACCGCCAAAGCCCTGGCCATCAAGGCCGGCATGGCCGAACTGATCATAAACCTTGCGTTTCTCGGCATCACTTAGAACGGCATAGGCTTCGTTGGCTTCCTTAAATTTGGCTTCAGCTTCCTTATTACCCGGATTCAAATCCGGATGGTATTGCTTAGCCAGTTTACGATAGGCTTTCTTGAGTTCATCGTCGTTCGCGGTGCGTGAAACGCCGAGTACCTCATAATAATCTCTTTTGTCAGGCACTGGACAGTTGATCCTCCTTCTGAAACGGATAAACCGCCCGACCGGTCAGGATCGGGCGGTAAAACCGCTTATCGGTTACAGGCAGTACTTATTGGTCGCCGCCGGCATCCTTGAAGTCGCTGCCATGATCCTGCTGGCCGCCAGCC
>DMJC01000020.1 GCA_003451915.1 Clostridiales bacterium | reverse complement strand
GCGGAAGTCAGTCAATTTAACCAGAATATTTTCTATATCATCGAGATAAAAGTTGGTAATCGAGGCCATCAGGCCAGCGCTCCAACGGGGAATGAGCGTGTGGAAGCGACGGGTTGCATCTGCGCGTAACCGTTTGGCCGCTTCATTGTCTTTAGCCGCCAAGACCTGGGTGCACCTTGTGATAAACTGATCACAGATTTCCAGTAATGAGCCGCTCATTGTGCTATCTCCTTGCATGAAACCGATTATACAGTTGTGACAAATAAAAGTCAAAGATCGATCCACAGCTTCACGACAGCCTTTTTTTGTGGCACAATAGGAACGAAAGCGGGTGAATGACCATGAATGACGATCCCAGGCTGAGATTCAAGAAAGATCAACTGATTATCGATGACCCGGCCGTCAGCGATCAGGACAGAAGGGCTGCTCAGCTCCGCCAGATGTTCTGGCAGGCCCGTTATCAGCCAGTCAGACATTCCGACCAGCCGGCTGACACTTTTTTAGCCTTGTGGGCCAATCTGCAGCTGTATACCGCATCACGCCGCTGGTCAATACCAAAAAAGCAGATACGGAAAGAACTGAATCGCGTATTTGAGAATCCGCAGCTGCAGACTGCTTTACAGGCAGCCGGTTCGGAAAGTCAGAACATGATGCTGTCTGAACTGAAAGATTCAGCTGTCCTTTATTTCACGACTTGCCAGAAAGACACGAATTATTCATCTGTTCTTTTCAATCTGATCAAAATGAAAGATGACCAGGTCGCCAGCAAAGCTGCCAATGGAGCTGCTGAAGGTATCTTGCTCCCGCTGATGCTTGTTGAAGACCTGGCCTGGCGAGATGAAATGGTCGAAGCAGTCTGCTCAGCCTATACTGAAGTTTTCAGTGAACAGGCGGATTATCTCGATCAGAAAATTGCAGGTTTAAAACTGCCAATAGTTGAAGAGATCTCAAGGATTCGGGCTAAATTTTCGAATATCCGTAACTGTTGACCAAAGCGTCAATCTTATGGTGTGCTTTGCATTCGGGGCATTCACCCGGGGCGAAGGTTACATAACCTGGCACATCGGCTATCGTAAACAGACTCTGGACTGCGAATCCGCTGATGTTGTCGATTGCACTGAAGATTGCACAGACCCCGCTGATCCGGCCGCGATAGTAATCAATACATTCGATGGCCTGAGTCACGGTTGTACCTGTTGTTGTTGAAGCGACCAACAGCAAGACATTGCGATTCCAGATCATGCGCTGGGCATTGTCCCGGAACATGAGTTGGCCGCTGGTGTTGATTTCAGGCGTGAGTACAGCGATGTTACTGCCACTGTTGACACCGCGGCCATTGAGTTCAAGCGAGGAACCTAGAAATGCAGCCAGAACCTCGGTGCCATCAAGACAGATAATGGTGTCGATCTGTGTGCTGCCGGCATACTTGGCCGCCAGTTCTTCGCCAGCCTGCCGGGCAATTTTGATTTGGCTCTTGATGGCAGTCAGATCGACACAGAAGTTGATGTGCGAATGGCGGGTGGCGAAGTGGCCTGGGGTGACCAGCATGCTGACCAGGGGATGCTGACGTGACTTGATTTCCTTTGAACGAGTTTCCATGATCTATCCCTCCCATTTTTGTCTGAAAATCTGCAAATATCGCTTGCTGCTGCCGATGTGAACAAACGTTGTCCGGGATCTGATTCCATTATAAATCTACATCATACAGATTGCCATACTACAAAAATTGCCGGCAGGTAAAAAATGTCACTGGACAAAGTGCTGGTGAGCCGTTATCTTTTGATCAGAGCTTTTGATGTTGAGGAGGAAATACGATGAGTCCATTTGAAATCACGATGTTAGCCTGTTTTGGCCTATCCTGGCCGCTGTCGGTCATGAAATCGCTCAAGACCAGGAGCACAGCCGGTAAAAGCATTCTGTTTATGACCGCTATTTTAATTGGTTATATTGCCGGTATCCTGCATAAAATATTTTATTCTCCTGATTTTGTCATTTTGATTTACATTTTCAACCTGATCATGGTCAGTATTGATGTGACGCTTTACTGGGTCCACTACAGCCGTGAGCAGAAAGCGAAAAAGACTGTCGGCTGAAAAACGCAACCGAATTGTAATCAAATCGCTTTGAATCTGTATCCTGACGTGATTACAATATGTAGTATCTGATAGTTTTAATAGATACAAGATGTTGAATATTGTATACAATCGATCGTTTCGATCGGCCGTTAGCGGGAGGATAAGGTCATGCTGACTCAGATTCGCAAGCGAGATGGCAGAATTGTCGGATTCAAACATGAAAAAATAACCTGGGCTATATTTAAAGCAGCCAATGCAGTCGGCGGTAACAACTGGACCATGGCCGAAGACCTGACATGCCAGGTTCTTGAGATGGCAAGCCAGAAATATCCTGATGGGCTGGCCGAAGTTGAGGGCATTCAGGATTTAGTTGAAAAAGTCCTCATCGAGAATGGCCATGCCAAGACAGCCAAAGCTTATATCCTGTATCGGGAAAAAAGGCGCTCGGCTCGTGAGGCGAATGCCTTGATCGGTGCGACCATCAATATGTTCTCGGATTATCTGGGCGACAAGGATTGGCAGATTCAGGAAAACGCCAATACCCAGCGGTCGATCAATGGCATGAATAATTACGTCCGGGAAACTTTTACCAAGCAATACTGGCTGCATGAGGTTTATCCGAATGAGGTCCGTGAGGCTCACCTCGGTGGCGACATGCACATTCATGATCTGGGCTTTTTCGGCCCGTATTGTGCCGGCTGGGATCTGCGCCAGCTGCTGACCGATGGTTTTGGCGGTGTACCTGGCAAAGTTGAATCGAGTCCGGCTAAACATCTTCGATCATTTCTCGGCCAGATCGTCAATTCGACGTTCACAACTCAGGGCGAAACAGCCGGCGCACAGGCCTGGTCGTCATTTGACACTTACTGTGCACCGTTCATCCGTTACGACAACATGTCTTTCGAGTCAATCAAGCAATCGCTGCAGGAATTTGTTTTTAATATTAATGTACCGACACGGGTCGGCTTCCAATGTCCGTTTTCTAACCTGACCTTTGACATTGTACCGCCGGCCGCCTTGCGGCACGAGCCTGTCATCGTCGGCGGACAGCAGACTGGTGATGTATACGGTGATTTCCAGGCTGAAATGGATCGCTTTAATCTCGCATTCTGCGAGATTATGCTGGAGGGCGACGCCAAAGGCCGTGTCTTTACC
>DMJC01000026.1 GCA_003451915.1 Clostridiales bacterium | reverse complement strand
TGTCAATACGGATACCGGGACCACCGGGGATGTAAAGATTGGTGATCGTACCGGGCGACGGGCGGAAGCCATGGGCAGGATCTTCGGCATTGATGCGGCATTCGATCGAATGGCCTCGGAAATGGATGTCCTTCTGGCTAAACTTCATGGGCAGGCTGGCTGCCACTTTGATTTGTTCACGGATCAGGTTGAATCCGGTGATTGCTTCGGTTACCGGATGTTCCACCTGGATACGCGTATTCATCTCCATGAAATAAAAATTGCGGTCAGCATCAACCAGAAATTCGACTGTGCCAACGCCCGAATAACCGACGTGCTCGGCCAGTTTGACGGCTGCTTTACCCATCCGGTCACGCAGTTCTTCATTGACAAAGGGCGAGCGTGCCTCTTCGAGAATTTTCTGGTTGCGGCGCTGGATCGAACAGTCACGTTCACCGAAATGGACGACACGGCCGTATTTGTCGCCGAGAAGCTGAATTTCGATGTGGCGCGGATCGCGGACGAAGCGTTCGATATAAACGCGGTCATCGCCGAAACAGGTCAGGGCTTCGGCTTTGGCTGTCTGAAAAGCGCCGGGCAGTTCTTCATGGCTGTTGGCGATACGCATGCCGCGGCCGCCTCCACCTGACGAAGCTTTGATCATGACCGGGTAACCGATTTCAGCTGCTGCTTTTATGGCATCGGACAGACTGTCGACGACGCCTTCTGTGCCGGGGATAACTGGTACACCGGCCTCAATAGCCGTCTGACGCGCTGTGGCTTTGTCACCCATCAGCTCGATGACTCTCGGTGAGGGGCCGATAAAATTGATCTGGCATTTTTCGCACATGCGGGCAAAAGCAGCGTTTTCCGATAAAAAGCCAAATCCTGGGTGAATGGCTTCAGCACCTGTAATGGTGCAGGCAGTCAAAATCGCCTGGGCATTCAGGTAGCTTTCCCGTGTCGGTGCCGGCCCGATGCAGATGCCGTCATCAGCCAGCTGGGCATGCAGAGCTGTCCGGTCGGCTTCGGAATAGACAGCTACAGTTTTGATGCCCAGCTCCCGGCAAGCCCGGATGATGGTCACTGCGATTTCACCGCGGTTGGCAATCAGGATTTTCTTGAACATGTCAACCTCCGATGGCGCAAATGATATCAGCGGCTGCGGCCAGGTCCTGGCCGACATAGGCCTTGCCCGAGGCAAAACTGACACTGCCGCGCAGGTTGGTCAGTTTGACTTCTAAGCGAAGCGTATCGCCTGGGACAACCTTACGTTTGAATCGGACTTTGTCCATGCCACCGAAAAAACCGATTTTCCCCTTGAATTCAGGCCGGCTCAGCATCAGCACGGCCAAGGCCTGAGCCATGGCTTCGACAATCAGGACGCCAGGCATCACGGGAAATTCCGGAAAATGTCCGCGAAAGAAATCTTCCTCGCCGGTCACATATTTCAAGGCTGTGATATTGTCATTTTCCATCCGGGTTACAGCGTCAATCAGCAAAAAAGGATCCCGATGCGGAATTATGGCTTTGATCTGTTCCTGGTCCAGCTGCATGTCAGTTACCTCCGATGCGCATCAGCGGCTGACCGAATTCAACCCGCTGACCGTTTTCAACCAGAATTTCCAGCACGATGCCATCCCAGGCACTGGTCACTTCGTTCATCAGTTTCATGGCTTCGATGATACACAGCGGCGTTCCCTTTTCAACGGGTGCGCCGATTTTGACGAAGGGATCGCTGTCCGGTGAACCGGCTGCATAGAAAATACCGACGACTGGCGACAAAACCAGCTGGCCTTCCTTTTCATCAGCAGGAGGTTCTGCTGATGTTGAGGCAGCAACAGTAGCGGGTTGCGGCAAACCGGGGCTGATCTGAGACACAGGCATCTCAGCAGAAACAACCTGGGGGGCCCGTTCCATGCGCAGCCGGCTGCCTTCGCTTTCAAACTCCAGCACAGTCAGACCGGTCTGGCTCATTTTGTCCATCAGTTCTTTGATGTCGTCGATCTGCATGCTTATACCTCCGCCTTTTTCAGGCACAGTGTTCCGTTATGACCGCCGAACCCGAGTGAATTGGAAAGCGCGACCCGCACAGGTGTCTTTACGGCTGTGTGCGGGACATAGTCGAGATCGCAATCAGGATCGGGTTCATCGAGACCGATGGTGGGCGGGATGATGCCGTCGCGGATAGCCAGGGCGCAGCCAATCGCTTCGACTGCGCCGGCGGCACCCAGCAGATGGCCGGTCATTGACTTGGTTGAGCTGATGCGGGTTTTATAGGCGGCATCGCCAAGCGCGCGTTTGATGGCCATCGTCTCATACTTATCATTCAGCGGGGTGCTGGTGCCATGCGCGTTGACATAGTCAACTTCAGCCGGCTCGACACCGGCTTCCTGCATGGCCAGGGTCATGGCCATACCGGCACTTTCACCGTTGGGATCCGGGCTGGTGATGTGATAAGCATCGGCAGTTGCACCGTAACCGGAAACTTCACAGAAGATCTTGGCGCCGCGGGCCAGCGCGGTATCCAGGCTTTCGAGGATCACAATGCCGGCACCTTCACCGATGACAAAACCGTTTCTGCGGATGTCGAACGGAATGGAAGCCTTCATCGGAT
>DMJC01000119.1 GCA_003451915.1 Clostridiales bacterium | reverse complement strand
ACACAATCCCCGAAATCAACGCCGTTATCATGAAGGTAAAAGCTGTCAATCTCCCTGCAATCAAAGCCTTGCCCTATGTCGCTGCTGTCTCCGAGGACGCTCTGCGAAACGGCGCACCAGTGGATACGGTTGCGGCGACAGATTTTACAAACGGCATAAATACCTGGAATCTGGATGCGATCAACGTGACCAATTTTGGGGGCGCACGCACTGTTGCCTATGACGGTACTGGTGTTTTTGTTGCTGTCCTCGACACTGGTCTGCTCGATTCCTGGCGACAATACTTCCCCGAAGAGCGTATCGCTGAAGAATACGCTATATCTTTCAGTGGCGGTGGCGGTGAAGTTGGTGTGGTCTCATCACAACCCAATAAATGGGAACATGACCAGAATTCCCATGGCACCCACGTCACCAGCACGATCTTGGGTTATAGTTACCGTGGAACACCCATTAATGGTGTCGCTCCGATGGCAACGGTAATCCCAGTCAAGGTTCTAAATCAGAACGGTTCAGGTTGGTCATCAGTCATCGCCCGTGGCATAACTTATGTAGCTGACCTGAAAGCTGACGGTGGCCCTCTCGAAGATTTCCCAGTGATCATCAATATGAGCCTCGGTGGTCCTGTTCTTGATGATGTTGAAGAAGCTGCCATCGATTATGCCATAAGTAAAGGGGTCATCATCGTCGCCTCTGCTGGAAATAACGGCGAAGCAGGCATGGGCTATCCAGGTGCTTACGCACCGGTTATTTCAGTTGCAGCAGCTGGCTGGATTGGCGAGTGGACCGTTGGAGGTTGGTGGACTAAGAATGTTGCTGATCCAACAAATCCCGCCGAATTTTACATCACAAGCTTCTCCAGTCGTGAGAAAGAAGGCCAGGACCTCGATGTCGCAGCACCTGGATCCTGGATCGTCGGTCCCTATCAGGTCAATAGTGGACAGCTAAGCTACTACTACCTGGGCGGCACATCGATGGCCAGCCCCCATGTCGCTGGTGTCGTCGCTTTGATGATGCAAAAAAATAGCGGATTAACCGCTAGTGAAGTTGAACTATTGTTGCAGGATAACGCAATTCCATTTACACATAGTTCTTTGACTGTCAACACACCCAGTGGTCTCGAAGAATTTACGTGGGAATCTAATGCTACAGGTTATGGCCTAGTAGATGCGGTAAGTGTTCTCGCTGTTACACCTGATCCATAAATTCATAATATGGTTTATTAAGTCCGAGCCGTCAGTTAATCCCTGGCGGCTCTTATTATCACCGGCGACAGTCATCATGCAAAATCTGCCTAAAACGAGCAAAGCAGAAATTTAGTGTATAATTGTGCGAAAAGAAATATATTCACAATCAAAATGATGATCAAAGTACGATAATTACACAATTTCTCCGCTTTGCTCAGTTCACCCTTCACCGACCTAAGCTCCTCTCAGGTTACACCCTTCACCCTTCACCGACCAGAGCACCCCTCAGGTTTCACCCTTCACCGACCTGAGCTCCGTCCCGATTTCACCCTTCACTTTTCACTTTTCATAAAAAAAGAGTCTTCCTCAAATAAATCAAGGATGACCCCGTTCGCAAATCTCATTACTTGTTACTTGTTACTCGTTACTTGTTACTTTTTACCTGCTCAATCATCCAACGTGATTTCCTGCGCTGTAGCCACCAGCGCCGACGCCCTGATCATCGCCGGCCGCTCGCAGCGGCTGGTCATTTCGTAGACTTGGCCTGTGCGGCAGCTTTCCAGTATGCCGTAGATGATTTCAAAGGCATGGTAGCCAAGTTCGCCATGCAGGCGCGGTTTGCGGCCGTTGCGCAGCGCATAGGCCATATCAGCCAGGCCGATGCCGCGGTTGTTGTCAAGGTAGCCATGCAGCATGGGCAGTTTGTGTTCAGTGACCACGCCGCGGACGATCACGTTTTGCTGGGCTGGCGGCGTAGGTGGCGCGAACATGGGTGCCGGTGCTGAACTCAGGCGGCGCAGGGTCAGATCGCCGCTGTAAAAATTGGGATGGAACATGACCAGTGAGGCGTCAGTGCCCTGGACGCTGAACGAATCGAAATTGCTGGAGTCAGACGAAAACAGGATCGTCCCGACGCAGCCATTTTCAAATTCAAGGGTACCGGCAATGGTTGTTTCGGTATTGACGATGAATGGTTCTTTATACCAGGGGTGATGCGGATTACTGAAAAAACGGTTAGGCTCGAGGTTGCCGCCGAAACCGGTCACGCGTTTGACCGGGCCGAGCAGATTGATCATGTTGTGAATGTAATAGCCGCCAAGGTCGTATGGCACGCCGCCGCCGGGATGCAGCGGGAAAAAGAAAAAGTCGGGATTGACATCGAACATTGGGGTATTGGGACTGTAATTGGTCGTGCAGACCGCCGAGATGCTGACCGGCCGGCCGATCAGGCCGTCATCGACATATTTGCGGGCACTCTGCCAGCCGCCGCCGAGAAAGGTGTCCGGTGCTGTGCAAAGGAAGAGGTTTTTCGAACGGGCCAAATCCATCAGCTCAGTGGCCTCGGCCAAGGTCACGGTCATCATCTTCTCGACGCAGACATGTTTACCGGCCAGCAAGGCTGCCTTGCTGACTTCAAAATGTGCCTCCGGGAAAGTCAGGTTCATGACAACTTCAATTTCAGGATCGTTGAGAATTTCTTCGTTGGTCATCTGGCGAATGCCAAATTTCTGGGCACGGGCGGCCGAGCGCTCGGGTATCAGGTCTGAGCAGCCGACCAGATCGATGATGCTGAATTTTGACGCCAGGTTTTCCATGTAAATGTTGCTGATCGTACCGCAGCCGATGACAGCTGCTTTGACTTTTCTAGGTTTGGCCATGGTCATCCTCCTTGCAGATACCGGCAGCCTTGCGGCTGGTTGGTCTTGTAATCGTTTTCTAGCTATTAATGAATTTATCATGAACAGGTTTGAAATGTCAATGAGATAACGATCACCATAGGGCTACATCAGCTGCAAGTCACGACCTTGTTCTTGCCTTCCCGCTTGCCGCGGTAAAGCCGTTCGTCCGCCAGGCTGATTATTTCATCGATCGGCTGTTTGCCTGTGCTATCGGCCAGTCCGATCGTCAGGGTTGTCTGGAAGGTAATGCCGTCGCTTTCATAAACTTTATCGGCCAGCGTCTTGCGAACCCGTTCCATAACCGAAATGCCATTGACCAGATCGGTGTTGGGCAGCAGGACGAGGAACTCCTCGCCGCCCCAGCGGGCGACGACATCGCCGGTCCTGATCAGTCCCAGGATGATCTGCACAATATCCTGCAAGACTTTGTCACCGGCCAGATGGCCAAACCGGTCATTGATCTGTTTGAAATTATCAATGTCAATGATGGCAATGACATAAGGCCGCCGATCACCGCTCCGGCATTTTTCACTTTCCAGAATCGAATACATGAATCGCCGGTTGTAGGTGCCGGTCAGCTGGTCGGTGTTGGCCAGGCGGGTCATCTGTTCGTTGGCCCGGATCAGCTGCCGCTGATGGTCAGCCATGATTTCGCTGAATTTGAGCATGGACAGGCCTATAATCAGGATAGCGACGACCAGATTGACTGTCGGCAAAATATCACCGATCCAGGGAGCAAGGTTTTGCAAACCGACATCCTCGGGCATCAGCTTTTTACCGAAAATATAAGCGGCAGCTGCTGATAAATACAAAAATACCCGGTTATGCGGCGACAGCATGCCTTTGGTTGCCAACAACGGAAAAGTACAGAGGATATAATAATGGGCATTGAAATCCCAGCCCAGGACGCCATCGACCAGCAGGCAGCAAGTCAATAAGGTTACAATGACAATCGATATGGACAGATTCCGCCGGTCTTTTCGGAATGAATAAAGCGACAGCAAAAGCATTGCCGTGGATGCGGCCAGAATGATCTGTAAAATCCAGGTGCCAAAAATCAGCCAGAAAAGTAAATAGGCCAGAAAGCCGGCGATAATAAATGAAATAAATTCAAGCCAGATTCGCTCTTCAGGTGCAGCGGCCTCAATGACCATCAGTCTGCGCAGTGTGTCACGTATTGGTTTCATCATTTTACCCACAATTATGATTCAATGGCTGCAACAACTGTATTTACAGAAATTCTAACACCAATTATATTTCAAT
>DMJC01000257.1 GCA_003451915.1 Clostridiales bacterium | reverse complement strand
TAATTTCGCCGGGTACTGGTACAGCCCCGCCACCGATCATGGCTATACGGGATATTGAATGATGAGGTGCACGAAATGGCCTCCTAGTTATAATCCCTTCGTTCTCGCCAAGCAACCCGGAAGCACTGAAAATTCTCGTCACCTGCAACGCCTCATTTTGATCAAGCGGAGGAAGCAAATCTGCCAGAAGTGTCGCCAATGTTGTTTTGCCGCAACCTGGCGATCCGAGCATCATGATGTTATGTCGTCCTGCTGCAGCTATTATCATTGCACGGACCGCCTTTTCCTGCCCGACGATCATGGTACTGTCTTGAGCAGGCAAACCGGTTTTAACTGATAAAAAATTATCGTGATGAATTGGTTGTGCTAAACGCATCTGTATGGGATTATCTGATCCGCCGACGGCGTTGAATGCTTCACGAAGTGTGGACACTGGCCAGATTTTATCACCGCCCAAAGCCTTTGCTTCAATGCTATTGCCGAAAGGAACAATGATTTTGCCTATCATCTGATCAAGGCAAGTCGCCACTCGGCAAATCGATCCGGGAACACTGCGAATATTGCCATTCAGACTTAATTCACCAAAGACACAGATAGGCATTGAAGCAGGTTTTAATTGACCTGATGCAATCAGGATCGCCAGCGCTAAAGGTAAATCGAATGCTGATCCCTCTTTCCGCTGCCAGGCAGGTGCGTAACTGGCTGTGATTCTGCTGACTGGAAAATCAAAGCCGCTGTTCTTAATCGCTGCATGAACACGATTCCGTGATTCTCTGACCGCTGAATCACCTAAACCAACGATTTCAAAAGATGGTAATCCAGGCAAAATCGTCACCTCAATATCCACCATTATCCCTTGAATGCCATACAGAGCGCAGGATCGAACCTGACCGCAGCGCAGAACTGCCATAATCTACCAACTTTCTGTCCGCAAAATCTGATCGGACCCGATCAGCATAGCACCTGTCATGTGAGCCGTGTTGACCCATCGTTCGACAAATGCCGGCAAAACTTGCGAAAACATGGCAAAATCTTGCGTCCTTAACATTTATCTCATATAATAGGGTGACCTTTTGATCGTTGATTTTCGGGAGGATCAGACCTATGCGTCTTGGAATAGTCGGGCTGCCCAATGTCGGCAAAAGTACCCTTTTTAATGCAATTACCCGTGCGGGAGCCGCAGTTGCCAATTATCCGTTTTGTACCATCGAACCCAATGTTGGTGTTGTAGCCGTTCCTGACAAGCGGCTCGACGCTTTGGCAGCCATGTATCACCCTGAAAAATATACACCAGCGTTGATTGAATTTGTTGATATCGCGGGCCTGGTGAAGGGAGCCAGCAAAGGTGAAGGACTGGGCAATAAATTTCTGGCGAATATTCGCGAAGTTGATGCTGTTGTCCATGTTGTCCGCTGCTTCGATGATCCGAATGTCATTCATGTCGAAGGACGCACCGATCCGGCGCGCGATATTGAAACCATCAATCTTGAGCTGATTCTTTCAGATCTCGAATATATGGAAAGGCGCCTGGATAAAACCAGAAAAATGATCAAGGGCGGCGATAAAAAATATCATGCACAACTTGTTGTCGAAGAGCAGATTTATGATCAGCTGGCTCAAGGGTTATCGGCAAGAACATTGTCATTCAGCGAAGATGAACTGCCCTATTTGCGTGATTTGTTTTTATTGTCTTTAAAGCCTGTTCTGTATGTTGCCAACATCGCTGAAGATGCTTTGAGCGGACCAGAATCACCTTACGTTGAAGCGGTTCGAAAAATCGCGTCAGCAGAGCAGGCTGAGGTTGTCCAGATCAGCGCCCGCATCGAAGAAGAGATTGCCATGCTTGATGCTGATGAGAGGCAGGAGTTTCTGCAAGATTTGGGACTCGAGGAATCAGGTCTCGACAAAATTATTCACGCTGGCTACCATTTACTGGGTCTCATGTCTTTCCTGACTGCCGGGACGACTGAAGTCCGCGCCTGGACCATCAAACGCGGCACCAAAGCACCGCAGGCAGCGGGTAAAATTCATTCAGACTTTGAACGAGGCTTTATCCGGGCTGAAGTTGTATCTTTTAACGACCTGATGGCCTGTGGCAGCCACGCTGCTGCCCGTGAGAAAGGCCACCTTCGTTCCGAAGGCAAAGAATACGTTATGCAAGACGGTGATGTCGTCCTCTTCCGCTTTAATGTATAAACTTAGTGAAAAGTGAAAAGTGAAAGGTGAAAAGTGCGCCGAAGGCGATACCCTATCACCCTTCACCTTTCACTTTTCACTTTTCACCGACCTGAGCTCCGCTCAGGTTTCACTTTTCACCGACCTGAGCTCCGCTCAGGTTTCACCCTTCACTTTTCACCCTTCACCCTTCACCTATCACCTATCTGACCCTTATCCCTCTTTGCCCCAACTCCTGATCAAGCAAGGCACGGACTTTGTCAGCCAAAGCATCCGGTGGCCCGTCATTGTCCAGAACATGTGTGGCCAGCGCGAAGTACTCATCACGGTTCATTTGCATTGCCATACGTCTTTTAGCCTCTTCTTCATTCATGCCGCGTAAAGCAAGCCTGCGCAGGCGAGTTTCTTCGCTGGCCCAAATGACCCAGACTTGGTCACAAAGGTCAAGGAAACCGTGTTTGACCGGAATCGGCACATCCAGGACGACTGCCTTCACTTTTTTCTCTTCGAGCTTTTTGACTCGTGCAATAATCTGTTCAATAACTTGCTCATGAACAATCGCACTGAGCTGGTCGAGCGCACGATGGTTCTGGAAGACCTTTTTTGCCATGTGCTGGCGGTCTAGCGCACCGGAAGAATCTGCCGCACCCGGACCGAATTTTTCGATGATGGCCGGCATGGCCGAGCCGCCGGCAGCAGTCACTTCTCTTGAAAGCTCGTCAGCGTCAATGACCGGTAAACCTGCTTCGCGGCAAATGTCTGCTACTGTGCTTTTACCACAGCCAATGCCGCCTGTGATGCCAATGATAAACATAATTTCTCTCCAGTCATTTTATTTGCATTCAGCCCAACTGAAGCCGCGATGGACCTCAGCCAGCAACGGGACTTGCAAATGCATGGCGTTCTCCATGGATTCACGAAGGATTGCTGCAGCCTGGTCGGCTTCTGCCAGGGGTGATTCGATGATCAATTCGTCATGAACCTGAAGAATAAGCCCTGCTTGCAGGCCGGCAGCCTTCAGGCCCGCAGCTGTAAGGACCATGGCGATCTTGATCAGGTCAGCCGCTGAACCCTGTACAGGCGTATTCATCGCCGCTCGCTCTCCAAACTGGCGAAGATTGCGGTTGGCCGACTTCAGCTCGGGCATGTAGCGGCGGCGGCCAGTCACTGTTTCAACATAACCGGTCTGGTATGCCTTATCGACCAGGCTGGTCAAATAACGCCGGATTTCCGGATACTGCTCCTCGTATTCAGCGATATAATGATGTGCTTGCCGGACAGAAATGCCTAAATCGCGAGCCAGGCCAAAATCACTGATGCCGTAAACGATGCTGAAATTCATGGTTTTGGCGATACTGCGCATGTCAGGCGTTATTTTTTCGGGCGGCAGATTAAAAATCCTGCAAGCTGTGTTAGTATGAATATCCTCGGCTCTGACAAATGCTTCGATCATCGCCTGATCGCCTGACAAGTGGGCCAGCAGTCGCAGTTCGACTTGTGAATAGTCTGCATCAATCAGAATATGCTCCGGTGCGGCGATAAAAGCCCGACGGATTTTCTGGCCAGCTTCCATGCGGATAGGTATGTTCTGCAAATTTGGATCCGAACTGCTCAATCGGCCGGTCGCAGTCAAAATCTGATTAAAGGTTGTATGGACACGTCCATCAGACGGATCACAGACTTTTTTCAAACCTTCGACATAGGTTGAGCGCAGCTTGGCAATTTGCCGATGCTCAATAATCATCGGAATGACCGGATGTTCTCCGGACAAGCGCTCAAGCTCTTCAGAGTCAGTTGAAAATGCTCCGCCACTGCGCTTTTTACCTGTTGCCAAACCGAGATCATCATACAGCACTTCCCCGAGCTGGCGGGGTGAATTGAGGTTGAAACGGCGGCCGCAAAGCTCGAAAATCTTGATCTGCAGATCATTGAGGT
>DMJC01000250.1 GCA_003451915.1 Clostridiales bacterium | reverse complement strand
GACTCAAATACAGCGGTTCGCACATCAGCGCCATCGCCCGGAAGTTCAGCGGCATGACCTTGTTCGATTACCGCATGACCTTCTGCATGGAAGAAGCCGCCACGCTGCTCACGCAAACTTCGAAAAGCATCGCCGAAATTGCCGGGGACCTTAATTTCAGCAATCGAACGCACTTTTACCGGCAGTTCAAGAAACGTTTTCAAGTCACGCCGCATGAGTACCGCAGGATCAGGCAAGCATTTTAATCATTTCGCAGGCCTTGATGATCCACTTCAGCGCCCCGTCAAACCGATAACCTTTAAAGCCGGCATCGGCCAGGATCCGGGCAATGTCTGCAGGATCAGGGTTCAGGTTGATCAATTGCCGCAGATCATGACGTTCGGCAGCAATTTCCTGGACGTAGTCCCAATAGGTACCCGTAAAGCCAAAACTGGTCGCGTATTGTTCGACATTCTCGACTGCTCGCGCGACCATTTCTTCGGTGTCTTCATAAAACAGACTGCGCCCGTTGTCATAAAGCGGATAGAAAGATTCGCTCTGACCGTGCATTTTAATGGCGATATTGGACAAGTGCCGGTCATCCTGGCGGGTAATAAAGTCCAGCAGGATCATACGGGCAATTTGATCCCGGTACTGCGGCCTGATCTCTAAAAGATTCCGATATTCATCTTCACCGCGCGGTCCATTGAACAGCCTGCGAAAATGCACAAGATACTCATGAGCAAAATCATACATGAATACGGAAAAAACAGTGTCCCGATCTGCGCGGAAAGCCGGGCAGCAAGGTACGCCAAGCAGTTGCCCCAGTTGGTAAACGGCGATTTCCGATTCAACATCGGTGATCAAAGGGCCGATGCGTTGTTTGTAGATGCCGTATTGACCGGCATAGACACCGTATCGTTTGATGTTGTATCCTTCCGGCGTATCGATGCTGTCACCGGTCTGGTCAACACGCTGCAGAAAAACTGCCGAAAAAACCGCAGTCATCGCTGATTCCAGTTTCTCGTCCCTGGTGTGGGCGATCCAGATCAGATCTTTGGGATGGATCCCCCGCGTGATTTCAGCAATGCGCAACGGGTCGTAATGTGACAGGCCGCAGCGAAACAAAATCTTCTCAATATCACGGCGGTCGCGGCTGACCATACGTTCAGCCAGAAACTCGGTAAACTGATCAGTTGTCCAAAATCGGGCCCCCTGAGTATAGAGCGCGACAACGCCATTGTAGAGCGGTTTGGTAAAAGACACTTGATCAGATGAATCGATGAGACCAATGATCTCATCATTCCACTTTAGAAAGTGATGATCAGCTGTCAAGCCCGTCGTTGCTTTTATTCTGGCATCGGCAGGTTTTNNGCGGGAATCCGGTAAGATTTTCCTGACTTGATGGCGCCCGGGATGCGGCCTTGCTGACAGAGCGTCCGAATCCGCCGATCCGTCAGGCCCCAGAGGCTGGCAGCCTGTTGCGTTGTTATGAATGTCATCAGACCACCTCCAACTTAGACCCTAATATCATCAGTATAATCTCTTTCGGAATAATCTCAAGGTATTGTTCCGAATGAAATAAAACAATTATGATAAATACCCAACAATCCCGGCATACAACCACTGGCGCTTTTTATATAATAGAATCAAAGTAACACGCAGAACTTGTTCAATAAACAACCGGAGGTACTCCTATGAATCAGGATCAGATTAAAGCCATTGTCGCGCAAATGACGCTGGAAGAAAAAGCCGCCCTCTGCTCGGGTGACACCGACTGGACCACCAGCGGAGTGCCGCGTCTGGGCGTGCCGCCGATCTGGGTCAGCGACGGTCCCTACGGCCTGCGCAAAGAAACGACGGTCGGCATCGACGAAGCTTCCGGTCAGCCGATCAAAGAAACCGTGCCGGCAATATGCTTTCCGGCCGGAGTTACCTCGGCCGCCAGTTTCGACACCGGCTTGATGACCGCTGAAGGACAGGCGCTCGGCCGCAATTGTGCGGCTAACGATGTCGCCGTGCTGCTCGGTCCAGCCCTCAACATCAAACGCTCGCCTCTTTGCGGACGAAATTTCGAATACTTCTCTGAGGACCCGTATCTGGCCGGTCAAATAGCCGCCGCCTACATTCAGGGCGTGCAGAGCATGGGTGTCGGAACCAGCGCCAAGCACTTCGCCGCCAACAGCCAGGAGCACCGCCGCATGACCTCCTCATCCGAGGTTGACGAGCGGACCCTGCGCGAAATCTACCTGACTGGCTTTGAGATCGCCGTCAAGGAAGCACAGCCCTGGACGATCATGGCCAGCTACAACAAAATCAATGGCACCTATGCATCACAGAACAAAAAGCTACTCTCGGACATCCTGGTCGATGAATGGGGTTTTCAAGGCTTCGTCGTCAGCGACTGGGGCGCCGTCCACGACCGCTCGGCAGCCGTCGCCGCCGGCTGCGCCCTGACCATGCCCGAAGACAAGGCTAACGACACCAAACTGGTCGATGCGGTCAACACCGGTCGTCTGGACGAAGCCGCCCTTGACCTGGCCTGCGAGAAAATTCTCGGCATTACCTATCGTTATGTCGAGAACCGGATGCTAGCTGAGATGGATCTGGAGTCCGACAGCGCTTTGGCCCGGAAAATTGCCGTCGAATCGATGGTTCTGCTAAAAAATGACGGCATGCTGCCAATGTCGCGCTCAGCCCGCACGCTGCTGGTCGGACCTTTTGCGAAAAATCCGCGTTATCAGGGTGGCGGCTCCTCAAAAACCAAATCGCTGCGGGTGCACAGTGCGCTGGACATCCTCGGGGATTCGGTCGATTACCTGCCAGGATTTTCCGACAGCGATCCGACAGCCAATGACCGGCTGCTCGCCGATGTTTTAGCCCAGGTTGCCGATTACGAACAAGTGGTGGTTTTTGCCGGACTGCCGGAGAGCATGGAATCCGAAGGCTACGACCGGCAGCACCTGGATCTGCCGGCGCACCAGAACCGCCTGATCGCGGCAGTTGCCGAACGTCAGCCGCAG
>DMJC01000307.1 GCA_003451915.1 Clostridiales bacterium | reverse complement strand
AAGGAACAAGGAACGAGTAACAAGGAATGAGATTTGCAAACTATGTCCCTCTTAGGTTTTCTAGGAGGGACATTTTTATAGTACAAGGGTGTAAGATGATGGGCTCGCTAAGCTCGCAAATCACATAACTTGTTCCTTGTATTTGTGCCGCTTCAGAATGCCTGGGCCAGGTCAGCCAGCAGGTCGTCGATGTGTTCTGTACCGACTGACAGCCGGATTGTGTTGGGTTTGATACCGCTGGCCTGCAGTTCAATTTCATTCATCTGCGAGTGAGTTGTGCTGGCTGGGTGGATGACCAGGGATTTGACATCAGCAACATTCGCCAGCAGTGAAAATATCTGCAGTTTGTCGATGAAAGCTTTGGCTTCAGCTGCGCCACCTTTGATTTCAAAGGTAAAGATCGAAGCGCCACCCAGCGGTAAATAGTGTTGATAGAGCTCGCGGTATGGGCTATCGGGCAGTGAGGGGTGATTGACGCGTTCAACCTGCGGGTGTTTGCTTAAAAATTCAACTACTTTAAGTGCATTGTAAACATGGCGCTCGACTCTAAGCGACAGAGTTTCCAGTCCCTGCAGAAATAAGAAAGCGTTGAAAGGGCTGGGTGCAGCTCCGGTGTCGCGCAGCAGGGTTACGCGGGCTTTGATGATGTAAGCCAGGTTACCGGCAGCTTCAGTAAAACGGACACCGTGATAGCTGGGGTCGGGTTCGGTCAGGCAGGTAAACCGGCCAGATGCCGCCCAATCAAAACGTCCGCTGTCGACAATGACCCCACCGATTGCAGTGCCATGGCCACCGATGAATTTTGTCGCGGAATGGACAACAATATCTGCACCATGTTCGATCGGGCGCAAGAGATAGGGTGAGGCAAAGGTGTTATCAACGATCAGCGGCAGACCATGCAAATGGGCAACATCAGCGACGGCCCGGATGTCGATCAGACTGGCATTGGGATTACCGATACTTTCAATAAAAACCGCTTTGGTGTTGGGACGGATTGCTGCTGCAAAAGATCCGGCTTCGTCAGGATTGACAAAGGTGACCTCGATACCAAAATCTTTGAGGGTGTGGGCAAAAAGGTTATAAGTGCCGCCATAGAGGGTGTTGGCTGATACGATGTGATCGCCGGCATGGGCGATGTTCTGGAGAGCATAAGTGATGGCTGCTGCACCGCTGGCCAGAGCCAATGCTGCCGCTCCGCCTTCGAGTGCTGCGATTCGCTTTTCGAAAACATCGGTGGTCGGATTCATGATCCGGGTATAGATGTTGCCGGCCTGCGAGAGATTGAAACGGCCTTCGGCGGTGGCGGTGTCCGCAAAGACGTACGATGACGTCATATAGATCGGCACAGCGCGTGAATCGGTTGCCGGATCGGGATTTTCCTGCCCGACATGCAGCTGGAGAGTTTCGAATTTCAGTTGACGGTCGATGGCCATGGTAAGATCACTCGCTTTCATTGGCATATTAATCATAGTAGAATAGTAGGAATATAACGTATAGTAACCGATCAGCCAGGTTATGTCAATGATTTTTTCTGAGATCTGATCAGATCAGATAGAAAAATCGAGAATATCGGTCGTCATGCACTTTTCCCGCTGACGGGCGGCAAGGTCAGCTAGAGTGATGTTGTCGACAACCTTGCGGACTGCGGCTTCAATCTCTTTGTAGAGATCGAGTGTTGCGCACTGGCCGCTGCGCGGGCAGCGGTTGGGTTCATCCTCCATGCAGGCCACAGGAACCATGCTGCCTTCGATCTGGCGCAGGATCTCGCCGGCCGTGTATTCCGAAGCCGGCCGGGTCAGACGGTAACCGCCCTGGGCTCCCCGCGTGCTCTTGACAAAGCCAGCCCGGCTCAGGACGATGATGATCTGCTCTAGATATTTGTCCGAAATACCCTGACGCTCGGCAATACTCTTGATCGTCACCAGCTCATTGGGATCGCTGGTCGCCAAGTCAAGCATCAAGCGCAATGCATAGCGACCCTTGGTCGATATCTTCATGTGACTCACCTTCCTGACTCTTCATTTTATAATATGAATAGTAGGAATTCAAGCCATGCCATCACACCAAGGGTCGCTGCGTTTGATAACTGCTAGTTTCAGCCGATGTTGAACGGCTTGAGGAATTTATAGACCTGGACAGTCTGGCCGTTTTCTTCAACCGGAACCTGGGCATACACCCAGCCGTCAACCTTCTGTGGTTCGACGCCGGCTGCGATCAGCGGTTCCGGGTTAAGAACGAATACAATGTCTTTGTCCTGATCTGATCCGCTGACAGTGTTTTTCGCCAGGTCTTTAGCCCATTCAAACATGTTGCCGTCACCCAGTTTCACGCCGAAATGATCAAGCGATATATGATAATTGATTGAACTGCGGTATTTGCTGACCATCTGCTCATAAGCAGCCAGCGGTGTGACTTCACCGGTATAGGTCAGTTTGTCGTTGCCCAGTTTGGTGCCGACCATCAGCATTTCTTCATAGACGCTGTAATTGTCCGGCAGTTTATCAACGTCAAGGCCGGCAGCAATGAAAGGTTCGGCTGACAATTCAACCATGGCATCATGCACTTGGCTTGTGCTGTAATCCTGGCTCCAGATAAAACGGATTGAACCATCCGGAGCAGCCAGCGACCAGCCGCCATTCATTTCATCAGCACTGACCTGAGCGGGCACGGCAGCCAGAACTTTGGCAAAGGAACTGATGGATGTCTGGCCGATAACATCGAGATTGCCGCCGACCAGCTGGAGAACTCCGAAAATGATAGCAGCAATGGCTATCATGCCAATGATAACAGATGTGATGATTTTGTTTTGTTTTTTCATAAATTTCACCATAATCTTTAAAAG
>DMJC01000094.1 GCA_003451915.1 Clostridiales bacterium | reverse complement strand
GTGCCTGGCACCAAAACGTAACCAGCCTTTAGATTGAATCATGATAAGTCGGCGGGCGGCAATTACAACCGCGAGCACTATTAGTGCGCACTCAATACCAATTTCAGGACTATCAAATAACATCGAAACCAGTAAAGTCAATCCGCAGCCAAAGATGAATGTTATGATTGCTCGAGACGTACCATCTGTCATGCCATACCTCATTCCCTTTTTGATCTCTGTTAATAGTCAAAGCAGAATAATCATGGATGTTTAAGTCGTAGAGTGCTGCGCCCGAGAAACTAATACTAGAAAAACGAGCTTGGATAGAACTTGCTGGTTGAAGACAAATTGTTAATATAATTGCCAAAACAGTTGTCATAAATTTTTTCATTGATAGGACCTTTAATGTTGTTGCGTTGCGTTACATTTACTAAAATAAACCTCCTGGTTTTAGATGTCAAGATAAATTATGCGTTTCGCGACAATAATTAATAACATTGAATTTCCATACTATACAAAATCAAAAATCAGAAATTAGTGTTCCGTTTTAGTATCTGATACCGTCCCACGCGTCCCAAACACCTTCCCGATCAGTTCATCCAGCTCCCGCCACGCCGGGGTATCATGCAATTCGCGGATCGCATCGGCCACCGACCGGTAATACCAGCCTATCTTGGTTATGTCCTTTTGATTGAAGCGGTCCCACAGCTGATCGCCAATCCGTTGATAGTCCCAATAAATCGCCCGGATATTGGAAAGCTTGTCGCCCAACGTGATCATTTTGACTTCAAGACGATGTTCTCGCTGCAAATGGTTAATCGTTTCTTGTTTGCGCAGCTGCCAGGTTTCAGCCTCCGGCTGGCCTTTACGCTTGTTCTCGCTCTCGGCGCAGACCCAATCGGCTATCCGGTCGCCGAATTCCGAACGAAGCAGTTTTTCCGTGACTGAGGTGTCTTCCAGTACGTCGTGCAGGACAGTGGCCGCAATGACCTCCAAATCATCGGTCAGCGAGCCGACGATAGCAGCCGATTCCAGTGGGTGCAGGATATAAGGCATATGTGTTCCCTTACGCGGGAGGCCTTGGTGGGCTTCGACGGCAAATGATATGGCCTTTTCCAGAATCGTAAAATCATGTTGCATCGGTGATCAATCCTTCTTTTTTGTAAAGTTGAATGGGGCCGTGTAAGTCCCAGGCGACGCGTTCTTGCAGCATTTCGCCATATCCCTCCACTGCAGAATACCCGACTGCCATGTCACCGCCAAAAGCCAGATAACCCTGCAGTTTCCCTTCGGCCAGTTGACTTTCGGCATTCTTACGGAGAGTCCCTTTGATGTCACTGCCAAATTCACTCACCACCTGTCGGACCTCGGCAGTTGTCATGGTCGGCGCATTGCAATAACAGGGTCCGTTTGGATTATCGACTTTTTCTTCTGAAAAAGCACGATGATCAAAAAAATCGAGATAAGCCGCAGTGAGATCTGGCGTCAAGGGTTTGATGACCATGATGGTTCCTCCTGGTGGCGGTGGTAGGCGGTGTGGCGGTGGTAAGCGGTGTGGCGGTGGTACGGTGGTGGGCTCAGATACCAAAACGGAACTTCACAGCTTCAGCACTGCTATGATTTCATCGTCAACTATTTCACCGTTTTCAATAAATCCCATCGCAGCATATAGTTTTCGCGCCCGTTCGTTTTCTGGTTCGTATGAAAGCCAGCAGTATTCGGCTTTCCCACAAGGCCATGTGCGAATAAAATCTAGTGATGCGGTAATCGCGTCTTTTCCGAACCCTTGACCTTGGTAGTTTTTGTCGATCATCAATCGCCAGATGCAGTAATTATCTTTGGCGATTGCCGGATCGTCTTCACAAGCAACAGTCCCGTATCCTAACATGACGAGCCCAACCAGGTAATCATCGTTATAAATCGCGAACGGCAGTGCAACTTGGCCTGCGGTGATCGTCACATAAGCTTGCAGAATGCTCTTTGTGTTAGTCGCCACAAAACCCTTTTGATCTTCATTGACAGACAGATTGACGACTGGCCACAAATTGGCTGCGTCAATTTTGCGTAGTTGGATCATTGATCGTTATCCTTTTTTATCAATCATCACGCTGACCTCTTATCCATTTAATATGATAAACAGATAAACCGGCTGCCAGTAAAAGCAAGAGTATGCCCAGCACAAACGACAAGCCGGAGGCTGTTTCACCCGTAACCGGCAATGGCTCAACTTCCGCCCAGCCGGCATGCAACGTCATCGGTTCGCTGACAGTCTGTGTCGCAAAATCCCATGGTGTATCCGGATCATCCTCGGTAAACCAACCGGTAAAAGTATGTCCAGCCAGCGTCACCAAGCCTGGTTCGGTGATTTTGCCGCCAGCTTCAACAAACTGTGCGGCCGGCTGCGGCAGACCACCCGCAGCGTCAAAGTCGACCTGGAGCAGGCAAGGCGGCACCGAACCAACGGTAATGATCACTGAAACATAATCCTGACTGTCCGCCACACCGTTATTCGCCTTGACCAGGATTGTGAAAGAGCGGTTGGCCTGTAACGATGTCGGCATGAACGTCAGTTGACTGCCGGTCAGTTCGACCTGATCCATCAGATTGACACCCGGTACCGGGTCGGGCGAATTGTCGACAATCGACACGATATGGTAGGTCAGCGGACGATAGAGCAGATCAGAAAACCTGCCCTCCATGCTGGTGGAAAAAACAACAGCAGGCGGATCATTGCAAGGCGATGCCGGTGTTGCCGTACCGTTAATTGTTCCATAACCACTGACCACCGCCGGTGGGCTGTCGACGAATGACGGTGCCGAAAAATAACTGATGACCGTTTGTGAATTATTCGCCGGATTCGGATCAGTGGAATCGGTTGTGACTGTTCCGGTAAAAGTAATCTGCCGAGTGGGCCCGAACGGCGTAATCACCAGATATGTATTTATTAAATGTCCAGGTTCAAGGACAGGGATGGTGGCTCGAACGATTCCGGGTGCGTCGACAGCAGGTGTTGTAACCGTAACGCCGGGCTCTAGAATAATATAGGACTTGAAAATTGTGCCCGCCGGCAATTCAACCGTCAGGACGACATTGGTAGCCACATCCGGACCTGAATTGGCAAAGCCAACATAATAATTCATATCCTGACCCTCCAGGACCGGAGAATCCGGAGCAGTATATGGCGGTGTTATCATTGGGAACACATTGGCCACAGGGCTGCTTGGCAACGTGGATGCTGCAACAGGATCAGGCAGCAATACGATCAAAACGATCAGACAGAGTACAAACAGGGAAACGCCTAGAATTAAGTATTTTTTCATTGTAGTCCCCTTTCTGAGTGACTCATTATGCCTCGATATTCAGTTTTTAACCTGATTAATTATAGTATAAATTTCTTGCAAATATTGATCAAGATATCTGCCTGTTTATTGAATAAATATTTTAATATGTGGCTATGTCGTTAGCTCAGTATAACCCAATCGCTGCGAAAGGAGGCAACAAGAAAGAACTCTGTTGAACAATTCACCCGAAAATGATCTGCGGTTAAAGCGATAACAAAACTCATCGAGATAGCTTTGCAAATGCCTGTCAT
>DMJC01000267.1 GCA_003451915.1 Clostridiales bacterium | reverse complement strand
ACAGTAAAGTCTGGATGGAAGGAAACGGCGTTTACTGCAACGTCAACTGCCCCTGAACTGCTTGTTTGGGGGCTTTTTGTTTCCAAAATGCAGCCGGGGGTCTGAACTGAAAACATTCGGCCAGTTTATCAAGAGAGAAGGAAATAACACCATGACCGAGAACAATGGCTCATCATCCCCAATCAGTAAAATCAACAAAAACCGCGCCCGCGTCCATTGGGTGGCCAAAACCGGCATTCTTGCGGCCGTCGCCATCGCCCTGATGTACATCGAAATGGTTCTGCCGCTTATGCCGGCCTTCCTGAAATTTGATTTCAGTGAAATCGCTGTCCTGCTGGCGTCATTTTCGATGGGTCCGATGACCGCAATCCTGATCGAGCTGATTAAAAACATTGCCCATCTGCCAACTTCGCAGACCATGTATGTCGGTGAACTGGCTAATTTTATCGTCGGCTCGCTCTTTACGGGTACAGCCGGCCTGATCTACAAGCTGCACAAATCACGCCGCAACGCGATCATCGGCATGGCCGGCGGCACTGTAGCCATGACGGTTGGTGCTTCTCTGATCAATTATTTTTTTATGATTCCTTTTTATATCTCGGCCATGGGCTTTACCATGGAAGGCATCATCGGCGCTGCACAAGGCGTCGGCAATACCCTCGTTACCGACCTGAAAACGCTGATCATCTGGGTCTTCATTCCTTTCAACCTGTTTAAAGGCATCGTCATATCGGTAATTGTTGGCTTTATTTATAAAAGAGTCAGCCCGCTGCTGCATCGTTGATCGATGCCTGACCAGACCTGGACAAGACCACCTGAGCAAAAGATCCGGACGATGGCGCAGCTGCGAAGCCTCCCGCTTTATCGCCTCATAATCATCCTCGGGCTGCCTTTGGTTTTTATGGTTGGGTTTATAATTCTCTATAATTATGATCCAGCCGTTGGATTACCGATTTTGCCATGCCTGTTTTATGAAGTCACCGGCCTGGATTGCATCAGCTGCGGGCTGACCCGCTCATTGCATGCACTCGTGCATGGCGACATCCCGGCAGCTCTTTCCTACAATCTGATCATGCCGTTCTGGCTAATGCTTCCGGCATATGCCCTGCTCGGTGAATGGCTGCAGGCCTTGGCCGGCCATAGGGTTTTACCGGTCTTGCGTGACAGGCGCTGGCTTTTGATCCTGCTTCTGGTCAGCAGTTTACTGTTTATGATTCTGCGAAATTTGCCGTGGTGGCCTTTTAGCTGGCTCGCCGCATGAAGGCTCGCTTCGCTCGCGAATATTTTCATATGCTTGATATTTGAATTCTCTTCTAATAAATTGTATGATTTATTCATACGACTCAATACCAACTGCACTAAATTCCTAGCCCGAAGGGCCCTTCACGCGTCGCAGCCGCTTTCATGCAGCCTCCGGCTGCCTTCATGCGGCGAAGGCGCTTTCATGCGAACGAAGCGAGCCTTCATGCTCGCGAAGCGAGCCTTCATGCGACAGAAGGGAGCAAATCATGTCCAAACCTAACATACTTTATGTTTTTACTGATCAGCAAAGTGCAACGATGATGAGCTGCACCGGCAATCCGTGGCTGCAGACGCCAGCGATGGATCGGCTGGCTGCAAGAGGTGTTCGCTTTGAAAGGGCTTATTGTACAAATCCAGTCTGCCTGCCCTCGCGTTTTTCCATGATCACGGGTCAGATGCCTTCATATGCCGGGATTCGCAGTAATGACTGGCAGCAAGAAACGCCAGGAATTCCACCAGCTATTTTTAATTATGGACTTGGCCGGATTTTCAAAGATGCTGGCTATGATGCCTATTATGGCGGCAAGACACATTTACCGGGTTTTGAACCGGATCAGCTGGGCTTTGATATCCTCACTTATGATGAGCGCGATGTCCTTGCTCAAAAGTGCGCTGACTTCATTAGCAGCCGTGATGGCAGCAAACCATATCTGTTGTATGTTTCTTTGATCAATCCGCATGATATCTGCTTTATGGCGATCAACGATGGCCATGACCCGATGTTGTCAGCTGGCATGGAAGAGGCTATCAAGCGCTTCAATCTCACGCAGGAACAGATTGATCAATTTATGGCCGGCCCCAGGCAGCTCGAAGCTATTTTACAGGAAGGAGACAAGCTCGATACAGATCATCTGCCACCGTTACCGCCTAACCATCAGCCACAGGCCGATGAACCCGAGGCCATTGCTCAGATGCTTGATCAGCGGCCATTTCGGCGAAACGCCCGCGAAAATTACGATGAGCGGCGCTGGCGGCTGCACCGATGGGCATTCTGCCGACTGACTGAGCTCGTTGACCGGCAGCTTGGCATGATTCTTGACGCTGTGGATAAAAGCGGCCAGGCTGAAAACACAGTGGTCATTTTCACCAGTGATCATGGTGACCATGACAGTGCCCACAAGCTGGAACATAAAGACGCTCCGTATGAGGAAGCTTGCCGTATTCCGCTGATCATCGCTGAACCCGGCAGCTGCGGCAGCGTTGATACGAAAAACCTGACCAGCAACGGATTGGACCTGATCCCCACACTATGCGACTGCGCGGGTATCACTCATCCTGACCAAAGCCTGCCGGGCTACAGCATCAGGCCGCTTGTCACTGGCCAGGCGCAGTCAATTCTGCGGGATGCTTTGCCGGTTGAAAGCGAGTTTGGACGAGCCATAGTTACAGCAACCCATAAATACGTCGAATATTTTTCGGGTTCAAAACGTCAGCAATTATATGATTTGATTTGCGATCCCGGTGAAACGCGCAACTGCCTGGATGATCCTGGCCAGCAAGCTTCTCTGGCGTTTATGCGGGCTCAATTCAAAAAATATTACTCTGAGATGAATGTTCAGACAGCATCAATTTAACATTAAAAGACCTATTATGTAACTGTTGACAGAAGCAGCAGCCAGTCGGCAAAATTAATGTGATTGGCTTTATAAATCGGAGGTGCTCTATGAACAGAAAAGTAGCTGATTTGCTAAATAACCAGGGCGGCAATTATATTTTGCCTTTCTTTTGGCAGCATGGCGAGGAAGAGGCTGTCTTGCGTGAGGAAATGGCGAAAATAGCTGAATGCGGTATTGGCGCAGTCTGCGTTGAAGCCCGTCCGCATCCGGATTATGCCGGCCCCCTGTGGTGGCGCGACATGGACATCATCCTGGATGAAGCCCGTACACGCGGCATGAAAGTCTGGATCCTTGACGATGCTCATTTCCCGACCGGCTTTGCCAATGGCATTCTGAAAAACAAACCTGTCAACTTGCGCAAGCAATATGTCATGTTTAAACATGTCGACGTTGCAGGACCGATAAACGGCAGCCGGCTTAATGTCGCGTCTCTGGCCCGGACTGTTCCGATGCCGTCTTTTCAGCAGTCAATCTTCGCGCCCAAAGACCAGCTGACTTTTGATGATGACAGTCTGCTGGGAGTTGTCGCCGGCCGGATACTGCCCGACGATCAGCTGGACGAATCTTCTCTGACCGATCTTACAGCATCGGTTAAAGATGGCCAGCTAAATTGGTCGATACCGGCAGGCCTATGGCGGGTTGTCATTTTATACTTGACTCGCAATGGCGGCGGCAACACCAACTACATCAATATGATCGACCGCGCGTCCTGCGCGCTGCAGATCGAGGCAGTCTATGAACCGCATTATGCTCACTATGCGGATGATTTCGGCAAAACGATCGCAGGTTTCTTTTCAGATGAACCGCTGGTCGGCAATACTGTTGGTTTCAATATGGATGAAACAATCGGCAAGAAGCTGATGCTGCTACCCTGGAGCAGTGAAATGCCCAGGCTGCTCTCAGATGCCATGGGCCAGGACTGGCTGTCACTGCTGCCGTATCTCTGGCTGCCCGGCAAATCCGACAGCACGATTGCTGCCCAGGTTCGCTATGCTTATATGGATATTGTGACTCGATTAATCGAACAGAATTTCAGCCGGCAGATCGGTGAGTGGTGTTCAGCCCACGGTGTCGAATATATCGGCCATCTGATCGAAGATAACAATCAGCACAGCCGGCTGGGATCCAGCCTTGGCCATTTTTTCCGCGGACTGGCCGGACAACACATGGCCGGCATTGATGACATCGGCGGCCAGGTTGTGCCAGGATTTGAGAACTCGATCCGCCATCGTCAGTTTTTATCCTCCGGCGACGGTGAGTTTTTCCATTTTGCGCTCGGCAAACTGGGTTCATCGCATGGCCATATTGACCCGCTGAAAAAAGGCCGCACGATGTGTGAAATCTATGGCGCTTATGGCTGGGGTGAGGGCGTCCGCATGATGAAATGGCTGACAGACCACTTCCTGGTCCGCGGTGTTAATTACTATGTACCGCATGCTTTTTCAGCAAAAGAATTCCCGGATCAAGACTGTCCGCCGCACTTCTATGCCCGCGGTCAAAACCCGCAGTTCCGCCATTTCGGCCATCTGATGAGTTATATGAATCGAATGTGCCACCTGCTCAATGACGGACGCTGCATTGCGCCGGCAGCCATCCTCTACCATGGTGAGAGCGAGTGGACCGGCAAAACAATGTTGATGCAAAAACCAGCCCGTATATTGACAGAGAACCAGATTGACTTTGACTTTTTACCGTCCGATGTCTTTGCACAGCAGGATGTTTATCAGACCTGTTTCGAGGATGGCCGGCTGACAGTTAATGGTAATGAATATCGATGCCTGATCATTCCGACAGCCGAGTTCATCACCCAGGCAGTTGCTGATTTTGCAGTTAAGGCGATGGCAGCCGGTTTCCCGGTCATATTCATCGATGAACTGCCGCGCGGCATTGCCGATGGCCTGACCGACGGCGCTCAAGTGCCGGAAAGTCTTTGTGCCTGCACGGTTACTTCTTTAAGTGAACTGCCCGGCTTACTTCGCAACATCGGTATCGTTGAGATTAAAACACAGACAGTCTGCCCGCATCTCCGAGTTATGCATTATCAGGTGGACACCGACCTCTTCATGTTCTATAACGAGTCGATGAGCGAGACCGTTGACCAATGGATCGACTTACCCGTATCAGGATCTGCTGGATTCTATGACGCTGAAAAGAACGAACTGTTTGCTGCAGCTATACGGCCGACAGCCTCGGGCAGCCAGGTCCGCATCGTGCTGGCTCCTTATGAATCAAGCGTTTTGGTTTTCGGCTTGGCCAACGACAACCTGCCGGTCCGCAATTTGCTGCATGATCTGAAAACACTGCAGACCGTCAATGGACCTTGGTTGATCTCTCAGGCGACAGCCCAGGAGTATCCGAATTTCCACGATCAGCAGGAATCAGCAGAACTCTATGACATCAGCCTGAAACAGCCTGATTTTTCAGGTACGATCCGTTATGAGAATCATGTTGATATAACCGGACAGCCTGATGTCAGCAATGAATTGGTGTTGGAAGAAGCTTTCGAAGCTGTTGAAGTCTGGGTCAATGAGCAATATGCCGGCATGCGGATTTGCCCGCCCTATCGATTCCCGATCGGCAAATTTCTGAAACAGGGCAACAACAGCCTGCGCATCGAAGTAACCAATACGCTTGAGAACCAGATGAAAAACAATATCAGCCCGTTGATGGCGCTTTTCGCATCGGCAACATTTGAAACGCCGGTTGGCTTGATTGGCGAAGTTAAAGTAACAAGTAACGAGTAACAAGTAACGAGTAACAAGTAACAAGTAACGAGTAACGAGTAACGAGTGACGAGTAACGAGTGACAAGTAACGAGTGGCGAGGGTGAAGGATGAAAAGATATACTGACGAAACGCTTAAGGCGTTGAATACTAATATTCAGACGATTGATGTTAATGGTGTGCCGGTTGTTGTAAAACCAAGCCCTTCTGAGCCAAGACCCGGCCGGATGGACAAAGACTTGCTTGCTAAAGAAGGACATCGTGAAGGCTTTGATTTTTCGATTATCGAGAAGCTGCCGCCGGATCAGCTGCTGCAAGTTATCCGTGACGGCATGGGCGGTTATAATATCAACATCTGCACAGAAGAGGTTCATGCAAAGTACGAACTGCACGACTTCAACGGCAACCAGGTTGGCCTTTGGCGCTACTATACGCGTAAGTCGCAACGCAAACCGGGCAAGCCAGCCTTGGTATATTTTCATGGCGGTGGCTGGATCGGCGGCAGTATTTACACAGTGGAAAATGCCTGCCGGTACATTGCGCAATTAGCCGATGCGGTGGTTTTCAGCGTCGATTATTCTTTGGCGCCGGAAAAGCCCTTTCCCAATGGTTTGAACGATAATTACCTGGCCGTAAAGCACATTCATGAACATGCTGATGAATATGGCATCGATCCAAAGCGCATAGCGGTCGGCGGCGACAGCGCAGGCGGCAACTATGCGGCCTCTGTATCCTTGAAAGCCCGTGATCTGGGTACTCCGCCCATCGCCCTGCAGATTCTGCTGTACCCCGCTGTCGCTCTGGCTGACGCTTGTCCGGAAGGATATGACTGGCGATATGACATGTTTGACATTAATGAAGCTGAACGGGACCAGATCATGGCTCATCTGACGCTTGGTGTGCTTGCTGCCCCGGAAAACAATCCGATGGTCAATGGTTATCTGCAAGGCGCTGACTATCATCAGCCCTATATCAGCCCGATGATGGCAGCGTCGCATGCCAATCTGCCGCCGGCCCTTTTGCTCGCAGGTGAATTTGATGGGTTGCGGATTCAGACCGAATTCTATACTCATCAGTTAAAAACTGCCGGTGTGCCTGTGCGCTGCGTCCGCTATAAAGGTATGGCTCATGCTTTTATCGACGATATTGGCATTCTTTGTCAGGCTGAAGATTTTTGCCGAGAGGCAGCAGAAATGATTTTAAAGATGGCATGACAATTTTACGCCCGTATCAGGCTTATCGCTGGCTTGTGCCACNNGATGCTGAGTTGCATTTGGCATAAAATTGACATAGGAAAATCTTCAGGAGGCAATTGAAATGCGTTGTTCTGTTTGCGGCCAAGAATACGATCAGCCTGTAAAATTTTGCCCCAATTGCGGTGTTCCGCAATCTGACAGCTCATCAGCAGCAACTACTGCCGATACTCAACCGGCTGAACCGGTGCAGCCTGTCCAGCCAACACCTGATGTCTTTGCTCAACCGACACAACAAGCCTATATTCGCCAGGATTATACACCCGCTCCGCCCCCGCAGTTACAGTACAGCCAGCAACCGTACAGCACACCGACTCCAGGCTACACCGCCA
>DMJC01000036.1 GCA_003451915.1 Clostridiales bacterium | reverse complement strand
GCGAATGGTTCTCCGACAGCTTAACCCTTACGGATATGCGCGATAAGGCTGGACCTGAAAAGTTACAGGGATATTGGATACTTGAGCTTGGCGAACTCGCCGGAATGCGCAAAGCCGATGTCGAAACGGTGAAATCTTTCATCTCTCGTGTGGATGATAAGTACCGCGCCAGCTATGGCGTGAGTGTTGAAAGCCACCCTCGACAATGCATCATCGTTGGCTCAACCAATGCGGAGACCGGCTTTTTGCGTGACATCACGGGCAATCGGCGCTTCTGGCCGATTCGCGTCAGCGGCAATTCTTCTAAAAAGGCATGGCAAATCACAAAGGATGAGGTTGCACAAATTTGGGCTGAGACGCTTGTGTTCTATCGTAATGGCGAAAAGCTCTATCTTGAGGGCGAGGATGCTGCTCAGGCAGTAACAGAACAAGCGGACGCCATGGAAACAGATGAGCGTGAAGGGCTGGTGCGTGAGTACCTTGATACACTCCTACCGGAAAACTGGAGTGAGCTTGACCTTTATGAGCGTCGCAACTTCTTAAGCGGTACTGGCTTTGCTGACATTGGTAAAAAAGGCACCGTCCGGCGCACCTCTGTTTGCAATATGGAAATCTGGTGCGAGTGCTTCTGTAAGGACTCCTCCTCTATGAAAAAATCCGACTCCTACGAGATTGGATCCATCATGCAAAAGATAGAAGGTTGGGACAAGTCCGATCGGGACAACTTCGTGATTTACGGACGACAGAGAGCATATTTACGGACAAGCAGGGACAAACCATAGCTTGTCCCGATAGGGTGTCCAGTCTGGAATATCCCCAAATATCAAGGTTTCAAGAGGGCGTTAGGACAAGTGGACAAGATTTTCCTTATGAGAATTGAAAACAGAGAGAAAAACAGCATTGGGTAGGCGCATATATGCATCTGCGCGCGTATATAGGAAATCTTGTTCCACTTGTCCGCTTGTCCCACGGAGGTAAAAATGCGAGAAAAACAGATAGAGCAAAAACTTACAAAAGCCACAAAAAATATGGGAGGCATCGCACCCAAGTTCACAAGTTCCGGCTTAGATGGTATGCCAGACCGCATTGTGCTTCTACCCCATGGTCAAATGGCTTTCGTGGAAGTAAAGGCTCCCGGTAAAAAACCCAGTTCGCTTCAGCTGGCAAGACACAGATTACTACGCGGGCTTGGATTCAAGGTGTTTGTCCTTGATGACGAGCAGCAGATCACAAAAATACTCGCGGAAATTGGAGATGGCACCCGATGATGAAAAGCTATAAATGCGACTGGTGTGGAAAAGAATTTATACGGATGGAGTGTTACATGAAAGGGAAAAAGCATGTCTTCTGCTCTCGAAAGTGTGTCACCGATTTTAGCAACAAGATCAAAAACCCTTCTGGATATGCGAGTTTGAAGAATTATGCCAATATTAGCAGTCACATGACAAAACTCAATGAAGATATGAATCCGACCAGGATGGTTTTTGAAACGAGGGAAAAACTAAGAGAAGCTCATCTCGGTAAAGGTGATTGTAACGGTTACTCAAAAATACATAGCAGACTCGCCCATAGAGTTATTGTGGAACAGCGATTAGGTAGACCACTTGCTTCAAATGAAGTGGTTCATCATCGAGATGGGAATCGCTACAACAATATTCCGGATAATCTCGTGGTTTTTCCTACTGCCGGTGATCATACCAGATTCCACAACACTTACAGATGGTTCATCCGTCAATTAGAACAAATACAGGAGGAAGAAAATGCCAGCGCAAGATGACCTCCACTATTATCAGCGGTTTAGTGTAGATTTCATCGAGAAAAATTCAGCATCAGCTATTTTTCTTGATTGTGGCTTAGGAAAAACAGTTATCACGCTTACAGCCCTCAATGACTTACTGTTCGATAGCTTCAAAGCTCATCGCGTTCTGGTCATTGCACCCTTGCGAGTAGCTCGGGACACATGGCCGGCTGAAGCAGATAAGTGGGATCACCTTCAGAACCTCATCTGCTCCGTGGCCGTTGGCAGTGAAGCCGAACGCCGGGCTGCACTCCTCCGGCCGGCCGACATTTATATCATCAACCGGGAGAATGTCCAGTGGCTGATCGATGAGAGTGGTATTCCTTTCGACTTTGATACAGTCGTGATCGATGAGCTGTCCTCCTTCAAGAATCATCAGGCGAAACGATTCCGGGCATTGATGAAGGTCCGACCCAAAGTAAAGCGCGTGATTGGCCTCACTGGAACGCCAAGCAGCAATGGTCTTATGGACCTGTGGGCAGAATTCAGACTTCTGGATATGGGCGAGCGACTTGGTCGTTTTATCAGCTACTATCGACTGGACTACTTCGTTCCAGATCAGTGTAACGGCCCGGTGGTTTACAGCTTCAAGCCGCAGCAAGGCGCTGAGCAGCGCATCTACAACAAGATCTCCGACATCACCATATCCATGAAATCGACCGATCTTCTGAAAATGCCGGAGCTGGTCAGTAGTGAATATACCGTCCACCTCTCATCTGCTGAACGCAAGCGCTACGAAAAGCTGAAGCGTGCATTGGTACTCGATCTGCCAGCAGGGTGCGTCACTGCAGCAAATGCCGCTGCCCTCTCAGGCAAGCTCTGCCAGATGGCCAATGGC
>DMJC01000204.1 GCA_003451915.1 Clostridiales bacterium | reverse complement strand
GCTTGGCATAGCACTCAAACAGCTCATAATTACGGCCAATCTGAGTTTTGAACCGTTCCGGCGGCAAGTTCAGCCAGCCGCGGTTTTCGGCAAAAGTCGCCAGGCTGACCAGGTCTTCAATATTTTCCAGATCGACAACCGAGCGCAGGTTGACCGGCATGCCCAGGCTGATAGCTTTGTCGATGCCGGCGACTACACGGTCAAATGTGCCTTTGCGGTTGGCAGTTGCCCGGCGGCTGTCATGAGTCGCCCGGCTGCCATCCAGAGTAAATTGGATCTCTTTGATGGACGCTTTGGACAATAGATCGGCATATTCAACAAAATCATAACCATTGGTCACAGCTGCCAGTTCATAGCTTTCAGACGCGCAGCGATCAACAATGTATTCGATGATCGCCCGCTGAGCTGGTGAGTTGACCAGCGGTTCACCACCAAACAGCGTGATAAAGGGCTTTTGAGTCCGGTTGCTGAAGTTTGTCTTTGCATATTCGAAAAATGCATCAACAACTTCTCTTGTGATCAGCACGGGCCGATCATCGACTCCATGCTGGAAGCAATAGGTGCAAGCCAGGTTACAGCCATAGGTCGGCACCAGCATCAGCTGGACTTGTGAATTTTTGATCTCTTCTTTAAATGCAGCATAAGCCTGGCTGATCGCCCGCTGCTCGGCAGCAGCGTCGCGGTAAGCATAGCCCCGTTCGAGCAGATAGGATGCGAATTGCGGTCTGGTCAGCAGGGTCTTCTTCAAATTCTTCAGCAGTTGCCGTTCTTCATTGCCCATCAGGTCGAAACTGCCGGAAATCGGGTTCATGATGGCATAAAGCGCCGGCTCGCTGTTATTAATCGGTACGATGATGTTATTTTGGGCTAAAAGCATGGTTCCTCCGTATAGTGAAAGGTGAAGGGTGAAGGGTGAAGGGTGAAAGGTGTGCTTCGCACTTATCACCTTTCACCAATCACTTTTCACCATTTGTCCTCAGTCGTGGCAGCCCGCTACGATTTTCGAGGACTTTGAGCAGCACTGGGCTGTGGTGAAGCTGGTGCAACAAGGTTTTGCAGCAGCTTTCTTGGTGACTTTCTTCATTGGCATCACCTCCTGGCTGTATTTCGACCAAATCATTGCTGATCGGTTGACTAAGTTAGACCTGACCGTTTACGTCAGGTGGCCTGATCCCCAACAGGGTCAGACTGATAAAGGCATAACCGTTCTTATCGTAATCACGCCGGTGCACAATCTGAACATCAGAAAAACCAGCTGTTCGGATATTGTTCAAATATTCTTCCATCGTCACAGCCCCGCCAAAACAGTCCGCCCAGGCCTGTGGATCATTTTTGACCGATTCCGGCAGAGGTTCGCGCGTCACAGCATCTGAAATCACAAAACGGCCACCGGGCTGCAAGCAGCGGTAGACCTCTTCGTAAACCTTCTGTTTGTTTCGTGCATGATTAATAACACAATTACTGATAATTGCGTCAAATGAGCAATCCGCAAAAGGTAGATTTTCGATGTCGCCATGAACAAACGAGATCGTTTCAAGTCCGGCCTCACGAGCAGCTGCTCTGGCCTGGTCCAGCATGGCCGGTGTGATGTCGAGTCCAGTCACAGCACCTGTTGGGCCAACCATCCTTGCCGCAGCAATCGTCTCACGACCGCGGCCACAGCCTAGATCTAAGACTGATTCACCAGCAGCCAAGATAAGATAATCGAGATTTCCGCCGCAGCTTAAGTTGCTGCATTGGCTGCTTTCGGCTGTGTAGCGGCTGGTGATTTGTTCGTGCATGCTGCCTCCTGAGTCCACGCTGGTTTTTATGCGTTGTCCTTCAATGGGCGATTATAGAACTGAAATGTTCTTTCTGCTGTAACAAAGTCACACGAGAAGCTGATTATCAAATTTATACATTTGGCAGACTGCAGATTACCAGCTGACTCAAATCTTCAATCTGATCGATCATGGCGCCGATGCGGGCAATTGTGCTGTGCAACGGCTGCTCTGTTGTGATGTCAACGCCAGCCATGGCGGCAAATTCAACAGGTGTAACCGCTCCGCCAGCGCGCATGGCCTGCAGCCAGTCCTGAATGGCCGGTTCACCCTCTGTCAGAATTCGCTGGCTGACTTCAGTGGCGATAGTTAAGCCTGCACTGTAGGTATAGGGGTATAAACCGCGGTAGTAGTGCGGCTGACGCATCCAGGTCAGTTCGGCGCCTTCATTGATCTCGACGGCGTCCCCCCAGAAATCCTGCAGAATCTGGCGCTTGATGGCACTGAAGTCACCGGCACTCAGCGACTCACCTTGTTCAACCCGGCGATAAACCTCGCGCTGATAAGCTGCTTCGAGCAAATGGGTGACAAAATTATGATAGTAGGTATTTTGGATCATCGACGACAGCACCCAGCGCTGAAAGCGGGGTTCATCTTGCTGTTTCAGCAGATATTGTGTCAGCAGCAATTCATTACAGGTCGACGGGGCCTCGACAAAATAAAGAGATGTATCGAAAGCCAGATAAGGATTCTTTTCAGCTGCCAGAATGAAATGTCCGGCGTGGCCCAGTTCGTGCGCCAGGGTAAAAACCTCGCTTAGCAAGCCATTCCACGATAACAGGATAAAAGCATGCAAACCGTACGGCGACGCGCAGAAACCACCGGTTGATTTGCCTTTATTTTGGGCGAAGTCAACCCAGCGCTCGTCGTAAGCCCGCATGACCGTGTCGCGATAATTTAAGCCGAGCGAGCTTAGGGCACCATCAATATAACTTTTGGATTGTTCAATGGTCACCTGCGGATCAAAATCGGGATCCAGTGAAATTTTGAGATCTGCAAAGGTCATCTTGTCCAGACCGTGCGCCTGCTGTAAAAGCCGGGCATAGCGGCGCATATGCGGGGCCAGCTCGCGCATGATCACGTCAATCTGACGATCGTACAGATCGCGATTGACCTTCTGATCGTCCAGCAGAAAATCGAAAACCGAATCATATCCGCGCAGGCGGCTAATAACCTTCTGCTTTTGGACTTCGCCGTTATAAACAGCTGCGACCGTGTTCTGGTAGCCAGCCAATGTTTTCGAAAAGGCATCGAACGCCGCGCGGCGGATTACTGGATCGCGCTCTAGATTGTAGTCGTTTTCAAAAAGGACAAAACTGAGCGGGTAACTCTGGCCGTTGGCTTCAAATGTACCGAAATCCATGTCAACATGTTTTGTCTGTTCATAAACCGTCTCGGGCAGACGCAAAGCCGGGCTTAGCGCTGCCAGCACTTTCTCGGTTTCCGCGCTGAGCTTGTGCTTTTTGCGGCGCCGGATGTCTGCAAAGACCGATGCAAACCGGGAATCCAGCTGACCAGCTGCTTCGAGCAAGGCATCATCGACTTCCATCAGTTCACTCAGTAAAAACGACAAGCGGCTCTCGACCTCCGCGCTGAAGCTTTCAAATTTCATATAGCGGGCGCCATTCACAGCATCCGCCATATCCACGGAAAAGGCCAAATACGCATAATTGCCGGCATGGTTCAACAGGACAGCATGTTGATCATAAGCCCTGACAGCGGCCAGCACAGTAATCGGATCGGTAGCTTTAGCAATGCGGCCAGCCCAGTTGGTTTCGATCTGGTCGGTTTGCTCGGCGATCGCCTGCAAAGCGGCTTCATAAGCTGCTTCGTTCGGGAAAATGGCAGTCAGGTCCCAGGTCAGTTCAAGCGGGATATCCTGACGGGTCGGCAATTGTTTGTCCATGAGGTTCCTCCATTCAAATGATTGCTTCGATTTTCAATAGTCAGGCATAATAAAAAAACAGGTAAATAAATACGTCTGACATCCTCACCATTGCCTTGCCAAAAATTATCTGAGGTCACAACGTATTTCGGGTATTGTTCTTTAATCCCGATCAAAGGATTAAACTCTCTGGCAATTGTATCTTCTGAATTATTGATTTTGTAGGCAACCTGAACATTCTTGAAACCAAATGCAGCATAAGTCTGTCACCGGCATAATAAAAGTAC
>DMJC01000068.1 GCA_003451915.1 Clostridiales bacterium | reverse complement strand
TGCCTACCAGCGCCATGAATCATTATCTCGATGCACTCGCTGATCTTGGCATCATCATTAAAGAAAAACCAATTCAGAACGAACAAAGCCGAAAAACAATTTATCGCATTATTGATGGCTGTTTTCGCTTTTGGTATCGGTATGTCATGCCCAATCTCAATGCAATTAACGCAGGGCTGGGTAGTCAAGTTTTTGAAAGGATCGTTCAACCGGACTTATCCTCATTTATGGGGCAAGGTTTTGAGCAAATCTTCTACGATATTTTTGATTGGTGGAACCAGTCAGGGCAGCTGCCAGACTTGATCCTTAAACGGGGCCGGTGGTGGGGTAATAATCCAAATATGCGCAGGGAAGATGAAATTGATCTGGTTGGCATAGGCACAAAGTTGACTTGCTTTGGTGAAGTCAAATGGCGTAACGAAAAAACCGATACTGGAGTTTTGGAACAATTAGCAGAAAAGAGCCGTCTTTTACATGCCGATCAACGATTATTGATTGTTTTCAGCCGTTCTGGATTTACTGACGGAGCTATAGAATTTGCCAAAGGCCGCTCTGATATTATGTTAAAAAGCTTTACAGATATAGAGCAGGGTTATTAATGACCGTTTTTATTCAGGTGGAGATCGATTTCGCTCATATTACCCAATGTTCTTAAGTTATATAATGGAATCATGTGTATTAATTTGGAAGGACTGGTGATAGCAGAATGGCCGATAACGATTCAACGAAAAAACCTGATTACACTGACACTGACTGGACCTGGCTGATCCGTCAGCGCCACGAAAAATGGGCCTTGATGTGGGAGGAGCTTGAGCAGGAAGGCATCAAGAGAACCTATCTGTGGGATGATCCGAAAGATGTACCGGACTTTGATCCGTCATACGGACAACCGGTGCCGTCACTGGCTATCTGGCCGATTCAGCCTGACCGTCGCGGCATCATCATCGTCTGTGCCGGCGGCGGTTTCATGTTCAAATCATTTAATGAAGCCCTGCCTGTGGCAGCTGCATTGCACAGGGCTGGTATGAATGCAGCGATACTTGATTACCGGTTCACACCGTACACGCGCGAATCCGCCCGCGATGATGGATTGCGAGCCATCCGTTATTTGCGCTGTCATGCCGACCGGCTGGGTATCGATGCCAGCCACATTGCCATTGGCGGTTTTTCAGCCGGCGGCATTCTGACTTCGCTGGTCATCAACGGCTTTGCTGCCGGTGATCCGACATCGTCTGATCCGGTTGAGCAGTTTTCATCACGACCGGATGCTGCCTTCCAGATGTATGGTTCTTTCCGGACCATGCCCTCCTTATCTGCGGCTAAACCCGATCATCCGCTGATGTTTTCATTTGAGGAGCAACAGGCGGAAGCACGTCAGGACTTTATCTATAGCCTGCCGCTGAACGCCCCGCCGATGTTTATGGCCCAGACCGATGGCGACGATCCTCACCATGTGCTGCACATGGCGCTGGCCTACGCAGACCGGGGCATCCCGCACGAATATCATCTTTTCCACGGCGGACCACACGGCGGCGGCTTGTACAATGGTGCGGACGAGACGCCGGATTTCCCGCACACTGCGCATTGGATCACATTGATGGCTGAATGGTTTGGGATGATGGGGTTTTAACCTCAGCAAAGTTGATGAACCTCAGCAAAGCTGAGGTTGGTGAAAGGTGAAAAGTGAAGAGTGAAACCTGAGCGTAGCTCAGGTCGGTGAATCTTAACGTAACTCAGGTCGGATTTGTGCACTTCAAGGTCGGCTGGCCTGGTAGTATTCCAGCACCGGATTGGCGATAATATTGTGGGATACATTTGAATATTTGGCTTGCCGACTTGCAGACCGGAGGTGTGTCGATTTGGATAAGATGGCCATCTGGGGGGAGAATATCCCGGGTAATAGTCACCGGAGCAAACTGTCAGATCTGGAGATCAGGGGCAATCCCAATGTCATTTTACAGACACTGCGTTTTGTCTTGGCACTGCCCGGACAGAAATATCGCGACAAAAAGACGACAGTTGACACATTTACGTATGTCAGCTGTATCAAACGCGGCCATGCCAGGGAAACATATGGGGATATGCCCTATCTGATTCCCTACCTGGCTGAGGGGAGTGACAGCGCTGTTATTGTCATACCAGGCGGTGGCTATGGCTATATCAGCATCGACACCAGCCGTGAAGAACAACAGACCGAGGGAGCCCTGATTGCCAGACGCTTGAATGAGATCGGCATCAGCGCTTTTGTCCTGGCATATCGCTACAATCCGTATACGATGCCGATCCCCCTCCTCGATGTTCAACGCGCAGTTCGTTTTGTAAGATCCAAAGCTGATGTTTGGGGAATCAAGCCCGATAATATCGGTCTGATCGGCTTCAGCGCCGGTGGTTATCAGGTTGGCGGATTTATCAATCTGGTTCGGGGACGGGATTTTTTCCCGCCAGATTATCGTCAGGATGCAACAGATCAAGTCAGTGATCAGGTCAGCAATGCCGCGATGATCTACCCGCTGTTGACCTTGCGATTCAATATTCCCGTGATGTTCTGCATGTTTCCCGCTCAGAAGGTGCGAGACGCAGCAATGCGGAACCAGTTGGTCAATGACTATGAATTGCGTGATCACCTGGCGAGCCATGATGTCTGGCAATTCATCGCTCAGGGCGACAAAGACTTACTGGTCAATGTGCAGGGCGTTCGGGATTATACAGATGCTTTGAAGTCAGCTGGTATCCCCCATCGTTATATCGAAGCGCCCGGTGCCAATCATGGTTTTTTCATGAACAAAAAGTATGCGGATGTTTTCCAGTCTTATTTGGATTGGCTCCGGTAATCAGAGGTGAAATGACATGAACGAACACGAAAACTCTCAGCCCAAATTTGATTTTGATTCTTTTCGCAGCCAGCTGGCTGAACAACGCAAGAAGTTTGCCGGCATGCCGATCACAGGCGAACGATTTGCTGTGCCGCGTGACGGCGGAGCACCGGTCGATACAATTCTTTACAGACCGAAACAGCCCGTTAACAATCCAATGCCGGTGCTTTTCAATTTACATGGCGGTGCCTGGGTCGGCGGCGACGCGGTACTGATGGACAGTTTCTGCAGCCTGCTGGCCAATGAGATCCCGGCGCTGATCGTCAATGTCAATTATATCAAAGCCGACATTCAGCCAATTCCTTATCAGATCCATGAACTTTGTGACTCGGTGCTTTGGTTTGCCGACCATGCCGAGGATTTCGGCATCGACAAGACTCGGTTCGCCATCGGCGGGCACAGCGCCGGGGCCCAGATCTCAGCTGGTTCGGCGGTCCGATTGAAAGAGCTGGGTTTCGCATTGGCCTGCCAGATGCTCGTTTATCCTTTTGTCGATTTCACCATCGAGGGCGAAGGGGAGATGAAGGGACTGCTGACTCTTTTGAAAAATGTGCTGATCAGGGACATCGATCCCGGCCATCGCTGGCTGTCGCCGTTGCACGCCAGCCAAGATGAATTGACAGGTGTTGCACCGGCCATCATCATCATCTGCGGCCAGGATGAACTGAAACCGATGGGTGTGGCTTACGCCAAACATCTGATCGACTGTGCTGTGCCGGTGAAGATTAAAGAATACCCAGATGCGTTGCACGGTTTTCTTGAAGTCAATCGACCGGAGTATGAAGGCGATCCGCGGCGCAGCCCCGAACAGCTGGCGATGACGCAAGACTGTGAGCGCTATCTGATCCGTGAATTACGGGCGTGTTTATGGACGTAAGCAAAATAAATGCCCAGATGGATGAATACCTGGCAAAGGGTGAGTTGGCGGGCGCTGCGCTGGTTATCCGCCGGCGGGGTGAAGTGATCTTGCGCAATAACTGGGGCTATGCTGATATTCAACAAAAAAAGAAGGTCGAGTTTAACACATTATTCCGCCTGGCTTCGCTGACCAAGCCGGTTACCGCTGTCGGAGTCTTGAAGCTTATCGATCAAGGCAAAATCGGCCTGGATGATGAACTGGCCAGCTTTTTACCGGATTTCAGTGACATGCAGGTTGTTTCTGATCGACGTTACGCATCACTTGCCGCTGTGAAAAATCCGTTTACACTGTTGACTTTTCGGCTGTCCAATGTAAAAACCATGCCGGCTGAGCGGCCGGTTACCATTCGTGACCTGTTGACCCATTCGAGTGGCCTGGAAATGGGCATTGTCGGCTTATTGCTGATGCTGAGAATGAAATACAAGGATGATGATCTGGCATCACGGGCAGCTCGTTACGCCCGTCAGCCCCTGGATTTTCAGCCGGGCACAGCGACTGGCTATTCGCCGTTGGCCGGTTTTGACGTACTTGCCCGGGTGATCGAGGTAGTCAGTGGTCAGCCTTTTGCCGACTATATGCGCCACGAGCTCTTTGAACCGCTGGGCATGCCGGATACAACATTTCGCCCCGATGCCGAACAGCAGCTGCGAATCCCGCGACTTTACAAAACTGTCCATGGCCAGCACAAGGATGTAACCGGATCGCGGGCGGATATCAACGCGATCGGCAGGATCGGTATGGCGTATACCTCGGGTTCGGCCGGACTTTATTCGACGCTTGATGATTATGACCGGTTTGGCCAAATGCTGGCCAACCAGGGGGAGCTTGACGGTGTCCGGCTGCTCTCGCCGGATATTGTACGAAAAATAAATACGGAAACAGCTTATCAGCATCTGGAAACCGATCCTGGCAGGGTCTGGGGACTGGGCATGCTGGTCCGGCAAGACCGAGAGAAGACCGGAACCCGTGTCACACCAGACACCTATGGCTGGAGCGGTGCATTTGGCACCCATTTTTTCATCAGCCCGCGAGACGGCCTGGAAGTTGTCTTGATGATGAATCGTTCCGACATCGGCGGTGCAGCTTCGCCGATTGCCAAACGGCTGGAAGAGCTTGTTTTTGAATGAAAGGGTGATAACCAGTGGATTCAGTCAGTCAATCTGGCCAGTTGTTTCACATCGAAGTGATGCAGGGCATTTACCTGATTTCCTGTGATACTGCCCGAACGCCCGACCACGGCCATTCGCTGGCTCCTGGCAAGCCAACCGGCAATAGTTACCTGGTCGTTGGCGAGGAGCGGGCGTTGCTGTTTGACCTGGCAGCTGATCATCCGGGGATTCGCGACTATGCGCAGCATCTGGCTGGGAAGCCGGTACAGCTGGTACTAAGCCATGGCCATTTTGACCACACGTTTCACCTCAACAAATTTTCTGAAGCCTGGCTGCATCCGGCCGATGAAAAACTGATCCGCGAGGGCATGCTAGGCATTCCGCCAGTTGATCCCTGCCCGCTGCTCCACCCGCTGCAGGATGGCGACACGATCGACCTGGGAGGTCGCGTCCTCGACGTCATCAACATACCCGGCCACACGCACGGCAGCATCTTGCTCCTGGATCGTCAGACGCGAACGCTGCTTTCAGGCGATACTGGTGCACGCCGATTGCTTTACGGTTCAGCTGGTTTAGTGTCCCTGGCAGATTTCTGCGCTGCTCTCAACAGCTTGCAAAACCGCGAATTCGAAGTCATGTACTCGGCACACGACCGCTGCGCGCTGCCCAAAGCTCATCTGGCCCACATGATCCGGCTGATCACCGAAGAACTGCCGAAGACCACGAAACGCTGGTCCTACCCCGGCTTTGATGAGATGGTCTGGCTGGTGCACGGTGATCCCAAGTGTCTGAACTATTTTGATATGGTCTGCCCGGCCAGCTATTTTGCCGGCAAGACTGAATACAGCCCCGCAGGGCATCATCAGACCGTATGAAAGCCAATCAGCCGCCGGTGCGCCGGAATACGCTTATCAATAAAATCTGGCATGATCTGACCCGCCGGCTGTTGCTGGTCATCTGTATAACGGTCATTCCAATCAACATCCTGGCTGTTCTCGTCAGCAGCCTGGTGCTGATTGAAGCTCGCGACCGGCAGGCTCAGGCTTTGCAATCTGATTTCACGGCTTTCATGAATCGCAAAGATGCCCTGATCAATGAACTGGATAACTGGACAGCTGAATTCATTGTCGAGCAGATTCTTGTTCTGTCGCTGCGAGACGGGGCCAGTTCGGTTCTGAGCATCGGCATGACCCAGGAGCTTGGCCGGGTGATCAATGGTTACGGGATAAAAGGTTTCGCTTATTTACTGGAAAAACAAGATGATCAGCGGCTGATGGTCAAGGGCAATAAAAATCATTATACCTTTCTGGATCTTGAATATTTGAAACTTTCACTGACAGCCGAACAGCCTGAACTGCAGAACAGCCAGGACTGGCATATCCGGTATCTGGGGGACCGCTACTATCTGTGCCGGATCTACAGTTACCTGAACTACAATATCGGCATCGGCATAGATATTGCGGCAGAATTCAACATCTGGCCGGACGGGATGCCCGTCAGTGATTCAACCGTCCTGTTGACCGATGGGCAGACAATCCTGATCCATTCACAAACTGATAACTGGCAACTGATCAACGCCGGGCAAAAAGACCAGCTTGTCGCCGGCGGTGGTCTGACTGACACGATAACCTCATGGCAATCAAGGCGTACACGAGGCCAGCTATCAACCTGGCTCATCGATCGGCAATCCTGGTCCAATGTACCAGTTTATTACTGGATCTTACTGGTTTTTGCCTTTATCAGTCTTGCCGCCATTTTTGCACTTTGGCACCTGGTCGGCCGCCAGGTCATCCGCCCTTTGAAAATTTTACAGCAAAGCATGCGATCCCTGAAAAACAGCATCCAGCAGCATCGAATCGAAGAAGTGGCTGAAACCCGCGATTTCGAATACATTTTTCAGACATTTAACACGATGGCTGATGAAATCATGCAGGCTCATGAGCAGGAACTGCTGATGGTACAGACAGAAATCGTCAATTTACGTCTGCAGGTCAATCCACATCTGCTGCTGAATTCATTAAATATCATTCACAGCCTTGCTCAATCGAAAAATTATAGCCGCATCCAGGAATTTACCCGCAGCCTGGCTAATTATTTTCAATATGTCCTGCGCGAGAACAATCGTCTTGTCCCGCTTGAGACCGAAATGAAATTTGTCGACAGCTACATCAATATTCAAAAGACTCGTTATCCGGATGAATTCATCAGCAGGACATCAATTTCTGACGATGCCGCCAAAGCCCTGGTGCCGCCGCTGCTGATTGAGAATTTCGTCGAGAACGCCATGAAATACGCCAGACGCGCGGATCGGCCGGTGGAGGTCAGTATAATAGCCATTCGCGATAACGATAATCTGGTTGTTAC
>DMJC01000151.1 GCA_003451915.1 Clostridiales bacterium | reverse complement strand
GAGGTAAGAGCTCACCAGCGGTCCGGTGACGGACTGGCTCTGTAAACCCCGCCTGGAGCAACACCGCGGAGGGACAATATTGCGACCCGCAAGTCCCGGGGAGGTGGCTTGAGCCGGCTGGTGACAGCCGGCCTAGACAGATGGTTGTCCAATACAGGACCCGGCTTACAGGTTTGCTCAGAAAGCAACCTAAACCAATAATGTTCTGACGGAGGTCAGCATGAAAGCAGAATCTTATTTATCAAGAGGTGTCTCGCCGACCAAAGATGACGTCAAAAAGGCAGTATCGGCTCAATCGCCAGGTATTTATCCCGGTTCTTTCTGTAAGATCATTCCCGATCTCGCCGGCGATCCCGATTGGTGTACGGCTGTCCATGCTGATGGTGCCGGCACCAAGTCATCAGTAGCTTATCTGATGTATAGGGAAACCGGCGACCCGAACTGGTTCACCGGCATTGCCCAGGATTCGCTGGTGATGAATACTGACGATTTGCTCTGCATCGGCGCTGTCGATGGCTTTAAAATATCCAACACCATTGGCCGCAATGCGCACCGGGTTGATGCAGCCTGCCTTTCCGCGATCATCAATGGCTACGACCAGATCATCAGCGGACTGCGTGGCCTGGGGATTGATCTGGAGATGACCGGCGGTGAAACCGCCGATGTCGGTGACCTGGTCCGCACCGTGATCTGCGACTCGACAGTTGTTGTCCGCCTGCCTCGACATCAGGTCATCCAGGCCAGCCGTATCAAACCGGGTCAGGTCATTGTCGGATTATCATCATCAGGCCGGACCAATTATGAAATTCGTGAGAATTCTGGTATTGGCTCCAATGGTCTGACCGCTGCCCGCCATCTTTTACTGCATCATGATTATTACAGCCATTATCCGGAATCCTGTGCGGACACCCTGCCTGAAAACAAGGCTTACTGTGGTGCCTGGCACCTCGACGATCCGTTGCCTGGTTCAGAACTGACGGTCGGGGAAGCCATCTTGTCACCGACCCGCACCTATCTGCCGGTGATCCGCGAGATTCTCACAACATCAGGAGCCGCCATCACCGGCCTGATACACTGTACCGGCGGCGGTCAGGTCAAATGCCGCGATTTCGGCCGCGGGATCCGCTATATCAAAGATAATTTATTTCCAACACCGCCGCTGTTCCAGGCTATCGCCGAATCGGGCGAAGTTGACGCCGCTGAAATGTACCAGATATTCAACATGGGACACCGCCTGGAAATTTATTGCGATGAGACAGCAGCCGATGCCATCATCAGCATATGCGCCCGATTTGGACTGGACGCCCGCCGGATCGGATATACTGAAGCTGCAGCCAACCCGGCGCGGAATGAGGTTATCATCAAAGACCGGGGAAAGGTGTTTGAGTTCTAGTTAGGATGAAGAATGAAGGATGAAGAATGAAGGATGAAGAATGAAGGATGAAGAATGAAGGATGAAGAATGAAGGATGAAAAATGCGAGCGTAGCGAGTCCATCATCCTTCATCCTTCATCCGGTATTGCCGCTGGACAAAGACGAACAGATGTGCTAATATCTAAAACAGTCTGCCATTGTCAAAGTTTATGGAATGTCCGACCATCTACTTTGCAATTGGATTAAAATGAGGAGGACAATATGGACAAAACACGTAAAGCCGAGATTATCACGACGTATGGCCTGCATGAGGGCGACACCGGATCACCGGAAGTCCAGATCGCAATTCTGACCGAGCGGATCAATCACCTGACCGAACATCTGAAGACGCATAAGAATGACCACCATTCACGCCGCGGACTTCTGATGATGGTCGGACAACGCCGCGGCATGCTGGACTATCTGTCCAGTATCGACATCGAGAGATACCGCACGATCATCAGCAAGCTGAACATCAGAAAGTAATCGCAAACAGAGCAGATTGGTGAGCGTTGTTCGCTCACCAATTTTTCTCTGAAGCAAAAAAACAACCCGCGGACAGTAGAAGGTAGGTTGCGTGGCTGAGAGGTACGGCCCCGGACCCTACAAGCTACCGTGCCGCGGGAACGACAGCAGTAATGCTGATCATCACCTACGGAGGTAAAAACAATGGAAAGAAAATTTCAAACAACTTTGGCCGGCCGCCCGCTGGTCATCGAAACTGGCCGTCTGGCACAGTTCGCCACCGGATCCTGTCTGGTCCGCTATGGCGACACGGTCATTCTGACGACCGCAACCGCGTCAGCCACACCACGGGCTGGCATCGACTATTTCCCGCTCAGCGTGGATTACGAGGAGAAGATGTACAGCGTCGGCAAGATTCCCGGCGGCTTTATCAAGCGTGAAGGGCGTCCATCCGAGAAAGCCATCCTGGTTTCGCGGGTCATCGACCGGCCGATGCGGCCGCTTTTCCCGAAAGACCTGAGAAACGATGTCGTTGTCAGCAATCTGGTTCTGTCAGTTGACCAGGACTGTTCGCCGGAAATTGCATCCATGATCGGTTCTTCAATCGCTGTGGCCATTTCTTCGATTCCCTGGAACGGACCTATCGCCGGTGTACAGATTGGTTTGATTGATGGCCAGATCATTATCAATCCTGATGAAAAACAGCGCGATCTGAGCGAGATGCAGGTTACCTTGGCTGGTACTGAGGAGAAAGTCTGCATGATCGAAGCCGGTGCCAATGAAGTGCCGGACGACCTGATGCTGCAGGCGATTATTGAAGGCCATCAGGTTATCAAGGAAATCTGCGCTTTTATTAAAGGTATCGTCGCTGAGATCGGACAGCCTAAATTTAGCTACACTTCTTCTGATGTCCCGGCTGAAGTTTTCGATGCAATCAAAGCTTTTGCTTATGAGAGCATGCGCACTGCTGTCCTTTCAGATGATAAGAGTGTCCGCGACGCAAAAGTCGATGAACTTAAAGAAGCTGCAGCAGCGCACATCGCCGAACTGAATCCCGAATGGTCATCCTATGTCGGCGATGCCATGTATAAACTCGAGAAGAAGGTTGTCCGCGAATATCTGTTCAAAGAGCATCGCCGTGTTGATGGCCGTGCGATTGACCAGATCCGTCCGCTTTCAGCCGATGTCGGGCTGTTGCCGCGCGTACACGGTACCGGCCTTTTCCAGCGTGGACAGACGCAAGTCCTGACCACCTGCACACTGGCTCCGCTGTCCAAAGTCCAGATGCTGGATGGTCTGGACAAAGAAGAGCAGAAGCGCTACATGCATCACTACAATTTCCCGGGCTACAGCACTGGTGAGGCCAAAGCTTCTCGTTCAGCCGGACGCCGTGAAATCGGCCATGGTGCATTGGCAGAGCGTTCGCTGGTTCCAGTGCTTCCGAACGAAGAAGAATTCCCCTATGCCATCCGCTGCGTATCGGAAATCCTGATGTCTAACGGTTCAACATCACAAGGATCCGTCTGCGCCAGCACGCTGGCTTTGATGGATGCCGGTGTGCCGATCAAAAAGCCGGTTGCAGGCATTTCTTCCGGCTTGATTGTCAATGAAGAAAATGAAAACGATTATCTGGTTTTTATGGATATCCAGGGCATCGAAGACTTCTTCGGTGATATGGACTTCAAGGTAGCCGGCACGGTTGATGGCATCACCTCAATCCAGGTTGATATCAAGGTCGATGGCCTCTCCTATGATATTATCCGTGACGCCTTCGCCCTGACCCGTAAAGGCCGCCTGCAGATCATCAACGATGTCATACTGCCATGCATGCCTGAACCGCGTAAAGAATTGTCAAAATTCGCTCCCAAGATTGTCCAGATCACCATTCCGGTTGATAAAATCCGTGAAGTCATCGGTTCAGGCGGTAAAGTCATCAATCGTATCATTGACGAGACTGGTGTTGAAATTGACATCGAAGACGACGGCCGCGTATTCGTTGCTTCACCGAACAGTGAAGCTTCGGACCGTGCTCTGGCGATGATTCTCGGTATTGCCAATGATCCTGAACCGGGACAGGTTTTCACCGGCCGCGTAACACGCCTGATGAATTTCGGTGCTTTTGTCGAATTCCTGCCGGGCAAAGAAGGTCTGGTGCATATTTCCAAGATGGCCTGGAAGCGTGTTGAACGTGTTGAAGATGTTGTTAAAGAAGGAGATACCGTGACAGTTAAGGTTGTTGAGATTGACGGTCAAGGCCGCATTAATCTGTCAATGCGCGACTGCATGGAGAAACCTGCTGATTATGTCGAGGCTGAAGGCGGTGAGCGTCGTCCGCCGCGTGATGATCGTCGTTCTGACCGTGGCGACCGTGGCGGTGATCGTGGAGACCGTGGCAGCCGTGGCGGCGACCGTGGCCGTGGCCCGAGCGTTGATCGTCCTTATCGAAACGATCGTCCGCAGCAGCGCGATGACCGTCGCGTTGATAATCGCGATACAGGCAGCAGCCATCCGCGTAAAGAGCGGGAATTCTGATGACAAGATAACGGATAACGGATAACGGATGACGGATAAGTTGGGTGAAGGATGAAGAATGAAAGATGAAAAGTGAAAGGTGAAGGGTGCGCCTTCGGCGATCAATCGCACCAAAGGTGCGAAATCATCGCGAAGCGATACTTTTCACTCTTCACCTTTCACTTTTCACCTATAACTTTTCAATAAAATTAATTGACCTGAAATATAAAATGCGAAGTCTGAGTTGACTTCGCATTTTATCTGGTCGGAGTGACACGATTTGAACGTGCGACCTCTTGCACCCCAAGCAAGCACTCTAGCCACCTGAGCTACACCCCGAGGACCTTTCCAATTTTAATGTCAGAAGTCTGCCCTGTCAAGTCATATTCCGCTTGTCGGCAACAAAATATCATGATAGGCTTATTCCAGTGTTACTAGTGTCATGAAACATTGAAAACTGTACGTCTGCAGCCTGACACGATATTGCCGTGACGGGCTGCAGACCAACAGTTTTCTAGGTTTCATGACACTTGACACAAGGACATGCGCCAAAGGGAGGAGCAGATGAAAGCCAATCTTTATCCTGGAAGGGGAACATGGCCGGATTGGAACAATCTTGATGTTCAGCAGATCGGCCGGATGCCTGCGCATGTTTATCGTGTGCCTTTTCCCGATCTGCCGTCTTGCCGTCATGCTGTGAACGATAACCGCCGTTACGTTTCACCGTATATCTTAAATTTAAACAATGGCTGGGAATGTCGCCGATATGCAGACATACTTCAATTGCCCGAGAGTATACTGTCTTTCAGGTCGGGTTTTGATCCGATGACTGTCCCCGGGGGAATTGCCTGTCAGATGCCTTCACAGGAAAGCAAAATCGGTTATCCATTTCCGGTCACACCACCTTTTGTACCTTCAGAGATGCCTGTTCTGGTCTGCCGGCGAACCTGCCGTTTACCGCTGACCTGGGGTGGCATTCGCAAGAAACTGGTTTTGCAGGGGGTCAGCAGCGCCTGCCATATCTTCGTCAACGGCAAGCTGACAGGGTACACGCAAGGCAGCTGTCTGCCGGCTGAATTCGATATTACTGTTCATTTACACGATGGCGATAATGAGCTTTTCATCATGATATATCCCTTGAGCGACGGCAGTTATCTTGAAAAACAGCCGATGACGCTGATGAGCGGATTGATCCGCGATATCTGGATTGAGGCAGTCTCGGCTATTTCGATTGACGATGTACGGGTTCGGACAACGCCGCTGTCAGATGAAGGGGATTGGCAGTTGGATCTTGATTTGACGCTGATTTCCTACCGCATTGCAATGGATAGCCCCAGCCTGAGAGTTTCGCTTTGGCGCAAAGATGCCAATATTCATGAGACAGCCTGGGCTGTGAGACTCAAACAGGTTGAAGATCAAGAATATATTTCACCGGTTCAGGCGGTCGGCCGATTGACGGTCAGGATCGCTTTATCTGGCATTCAAGCCTGGAATGATGAATTGCCCGAGCTTTATGATCTTTATTTGAGTGTCGAAGAACGCGGCGGCCATGAGCTGTCGTGCATTCACCAGCCGGTTGGTTTTCGGACTGTCTCCTGCCGGGATGGCAGAATCTGGCTGAATAACAAACCTGTTCAGTTAAGGTCAGCGGTCTGTCCTGCTGAGAGCCTGACTGACAGCCGGGAGATGGTGACTTTACTGCGCAGGCTGCGCCAGAGTCACCTTAATGCGATCTACATAAAAGATTATCCGGCAGATCCGATCTTGCTTGAGTTGTGCGACATCTATGGTGTACTGGTGATTGATGAGGCTCCTCTGGATATAGCCCATCCACAAATGCTGGATGTCATCCGTGAGGATCCGCGCTGGCTGAAAGCAGCAGCAGATCGATTGGAGCGGCTGATTATCCGCGACTTCAATCATCCCTGTGTTGTCCTCTGGTCTGCCGGTTTGTTCCGCCAGACGGGGCAGCTGACTATACAGCTGACCGAGAAGATCCGGTCTTTAGACTCAGGACGCCCGGTACATCTGGTTGATACCGGCGATATCTGTGCCGATCTGGCCGAACACACGGGCAGTGGTTATTCAGGAATTCTTGATAACTTCTGGCTGAATCAATCCCCGGTGCTGGGCCAATGTTATTTTGTCTGGGGCCGGCAGGATGTTTTGATGCTCAATGAATTGCGTCAGCTTCATCATGCTTTGAAAATCACAGCTATCGACGCAGTCAATGGAGCTTTTCTGGTCAAAAATGAACATCAGTGGCTTTCCGCTGACAATTATCAAGTCGACTGGCTTTTGCTGCGCAATGGACGTTTTATTCTCACAGGTGAAATTGACAACATTCGCTGCGGTCCCGGTGATGAACAATTCATTGAATTATTATTCGGTGATCTGACCTTTGAAGATGGTGCCGAATATCTTTTGCGCTTTGAAGTCACGTATGCCAAATCCGGACTTTGGGCTGACTGTGGTGAAGAGGCTTTTTTCCAGGAATTTGCGCTGACTGCGGCTGTGCGGCCTGATCTGGAAGCACCGGGTCAGAGCAGCGGCCGGCTGCGCCTGGAATCTGACCGGCACCATTTGATTGTGTCCGGCGGCCGCTTCTGGATGGTGTTCAACAGGATCAATGGGTCGCTGGAAAGCTGGCGGATGGGCGATCGAGAATTAATGGCTGCGAACCTTAGCCCTGGTCATGCTCAGCCAGGCCTGCAGACTTCCTTTTGGCGCAGACCTGATTTTTTAGATCTGCCATGTCTGCTTGAATGGCAACAAGCTGGATATGATCGTCTGATACCACAAGTGATGACCAGTCAAGAAGGCTGTGACGGCCATACCGCTGTGATTGAAATGATGATCCTCCTGGCTGCTGCCGGTAAAACAGCCAGCCATGAATTGATTGTCCGTTATGAGATCCGCACTGCAGGTGATCTTCGTATTTTTACGAGTATCCGGCCGCTGGCCGAGTCGTTGCCGAAAATGCCTTGTTTTGGGCTGACCATGCATCTTAACAGAGTGTTTGATCAGATCAGCTGGTTTGGCGGCGGCCCTGGGCCAGGAATGGCCAGTCTGCACAAAAGTCCGCGCCGTGGCCTTTATCAAGGTAACCAGATCGATCATGAGAAAGGTGTCCGGCTGCCCGGCAATTCACCTGGAATTTATCCCGGTATTGACTGGCTTTCATTGAAAGACAAGACCGGATTCGGACTGTCAATCCGCTGTGGACATTTGTTTGGATTTGCCATCAGCCCGGCAGAACAGCCTAACCC
>DMJC01000157.1 GCA_003451915.1 Clostridiales bacterium | reverse complement strand
GCGCTGCTGGCCGAGTCAGCAGCCGCTGCATTTAGTATCAGGCAGCAGGAAGATCAAACTGCGGAGCCGCCTGTTTTTGTCATTGGCAGCGAAGTGCCGGTTCCCGGAGGTTCAACGCATGAAGAAACTCTGCAAATCACACGGGTCCAGGATCTGAATGAAACCTTGGCCTGTTTTAGAGCCGCTTTTGCTGCTCAAAATCAGCTCCAGTCATATGCACAAGTGATCGCTGTTGTCGTGCAGCCCGGGGTAGAATTTGGAAGCTATGAGATCCATGATTATGACCGGGCATCCGCGCAAGATCTGTGCACCTATATGAAAAACCAGCCATCAATGGTACTGGAAGGCCACTCAACCGACTATCAGCGCACTGACCGGCTCCGGGAAATGGCTGAAGATGGTATTGCAATCCTGAAGGTCGGACCGGCGCTGACCTTTGCGTTGCGCGAAGGTTTGATCGCTCTTGAGCATATCGAAAAAACCCTGTATGCTGATGATGAAAGCAGCAATCTGTCATACCTGGCCCGGACGCTTGACCTGACCATGCGCCAAAATCCTCAGCACTGGTTGAGTCACTACCCGGGGAATGAGCAGTCCCAGCGCCTTTCAAGGATTTTTAGTCTATCTGACCGATGCCGCTATTATCTGGGTGAACATGAAATCATCTCCTCTATTAGCCGGCTGATGCACAACCTGAGGGTCAGGAACTTGCCGTTGCCCCTGGTGAGTCAATACTTGCCCGACCAATACCGTTTGATCCGGCAAGGTCAGCTGATTGTCGACCCCGAGGCTTTGCTGGTCAGCAAAATCCGTTGCGAGATCAGCAGGTACCCGTCCTGCAAGATCAATTAAGGAGTTTTCTATGCGATTGTTTCTGGGGATCGATGGAGGCGGCTCAAAAACGTTGTTTTTGCTGTGTGACGAGAAAGGTCGCATCCTGGCATCCCAAAAGCTAGGAGGATTTGATTTCACGCGGATCGGCGTTGATGGGGTCCGCAAAACTTTAGCCGCAGGAACCAGCCAGGTGCTCCGTCAGGCTGGCGCAACTTGCCAGGACGTGGTGGCTGTCTGCGCTGGTGTTCCTTGTCTGGATGAAATCCCGGCCTGGGATCTGGAATGCCCGAAAATTTTTGCCGCACAGTTTCCTGGAACAACTGTAAAATGTGTCAATGACTCGGTCGTCGCACTTTATGGTGCGCTGGGTTTCCAGCCGGGCATCAACCTGATTGCCGGAACCGGCTCCATGGCTTGCGGCAGAAACGGCAACAATGAATACGCCCGTAGTGGCGGCTGGAATGAGCTAATCTCCGACGAGGGATCCTGCTACTGGCTCGGCCAGCGGGCATGTTCCCTGTTCACCAGACAATCAGACGGCCGATTGCCTCGCGGGCCGCTCTATCAGATGATGCGGGATGAACTTGTGCTTCAAAGTGATTATGATTTTATCACCTATTACCGGGAGAACTTGATGGGGCAGCGTGACAAGATTGCCGCGATGCAAATGATGCTGGCCAAAGCTGCAGCCGCCGGCGACTTGTCCGCCATTCGTTCGTATGCAGATGCCGCAGCCGAACTGGCTTCCCTGGCAGCAGCTGTGAAAAACCGGCTCTTTCCCAAAGATCCGGGGCCTGTCCTCGGGTCCTGTACCGGCGGGCTGATGAAAGTTGGAGACTTGATCACCGTCCCGTTGCGCGAACAGCTGGATATCCAGAATATCCGGTGGACGCAGCCCTTGTTGATCCCGGCAGCCGGCGCAGTTCTCAACGCATATGAGGATGCGGGCCATTCTAATGCTGACCTGACGTCAGCTTTGAATCACCTTCGTAAGGCAACTGCGAATACTGAAAACATTTAAATAATACTGCCATCAGTTCTTGAACAGCACTTTCGCCTTTTCTCACTTTAGATAAGATAATCAATCGCAACATTACAACAATTATGCCATATTGAACTCGTGAATTTGATGATTATTCTTCTTAAGGTATGCTGGTTTATACCAGCTTTCCCTTAACGTTCATCACCGTGGCTTTTGGCCACAGCACACAGAGGAGGTTTGGAACCTGCACCTGAATGCCGGTTCCGAGGGGCCCTCCCTCATCTTATACGCAGCATAAACCAGTTGCTTGTTTAATCCTCTCCTTTCGATGCAACTATGTCTTCAGGACACACACTTTCGCTTTTACCGCAACTTAATTAAAATCATCAACCGAATGTAACAATTTTTCTTTATAAGGATCTGAATCAAAATTATAGCTCGTCTATTGAAAGAGGTATATACATAGTATATACTGTGTTCTAAAGGAGATGATCATAATGTTGACAAGAATTGCAAAATGGGGGAATGGCAGAGGTATTCGGTTATCAAAATCATTGTTAAGCAGCGCCAACTTGTCAGATAATGATCAAGTGAAGGTTATCGTTGAAAAAGGCCGGATTATAATTGAAAAGACAGCTAAACGCCACATGACACTTGAGGAAAGAATGAAAGGTTATGAAGGCAAATATGAAGATGAATTGGTAGACTGGAATAATCCAGTTGGAAAAGAGGTATGGTAATGGCGAGTTATCCGCAACAAGGGGATATTGTATTCACGAACTTCGATCCCCAAAGTGGCCACGAGCAAAGTGGACGTCGACCAGCCCTCATTATCAGTAATAATCGATATAATCGATTATCCAGTCTTGTGATTGCTTGTCCGATCACTAACACGAATAAAGGATTCCCCTTGCATGTTAAGCTCGATGGTAGAACAAAAACGACTGGTGTTGTTTTATGCGACCAAGTCAAATGTATGGATTCAGTCGCTAGAGGGATAACCTTTATCGAAAAGGCACCAACTGATATTGTAGACGAAGTTTTAGATATAATAATGGGAATTGTTGAGAGGGCATAATATAACTTGTCATTTTATATGAACGATATTATTTATCATTATCGTACGATATGATATAACCTGACTTTTACAGTTTGA
>DMJC01000259.1 GCA_003451915.1 Clostridiales bacterium | reverse complement strand
CAATAAAAATGATCAGGCAGCTTTCGATCGTGAAAAGGTTAACCGCATGTGTCCGGTTGATAAATACATCGGCGGTGCCGAGCATGCTGCCATGCATCTGCTTTATGCCCGTTTCATCACCAAGGCCCTGCGCGATATGGGCTGCCTTGATTTTGACGAGCCCTTCCGCTCTCTGGTCCACCAGGGAACCATCCTTGGAGCCGATGGTCAGAAAATGTCAAAATCACGCGGCAATACAATTTCGCCCGACGATTATATCACCCGGCATGGTTCTGACGCCTTCCGCATGTATCTCGGCTTCGGTTTCGCCTATACCGACGGCGGCCCCTGGAACGATGACGGGGTCAAAGCTATCGTCAAGTTTATCGCCCGTGTTGAACGGCTGGGCGATGAGGTCACAGCATTGCCGCCTGCGCACGGCTGGGCTGCGGATGAAGCTGCCCGTGACCTGCAATATGCGCGTCATTATGCCATCCGGGCGGTCACTGTCGATGCCGATCACTTCCAGTTCAACACCTCGATCTCGCGTATGATGGAATTGCTTAATGCCATCAACAAATATCAGGCTGAACCAGCCAAAGTCCAGCCCGCGCTGCTGCGGGAAGTCTATGCCGATTTGCTGCGCCTGATGGCTCCGTTTGCGCCGCATTTCTGTGAGGAAATGTGGCAAAAGCTCGGCGGTGAAAAATCGATCTTCCTCAGCGGCTGGCCGGTCTTTGATCCGCAGGCGCTGATTCGCGATACCGTCGAGATCGCTGTCCAGGTCAACGGCGCAGTCAAATATCGCCTGGACATTCCAACCGATGCCGATCCGGTTGCCGTTGAATCATTGGTCCGTGACGATGAACGGACAGAAACCGCACTGGCCGGCCGCACCATCGTCAAAATCATCATCGTCAAAGGCCGCCTGGCGAACATTGTCGCCCGCTGAGCCAGGAATACGATGACAGGATTGCTTGCACTCTTTTTAGGCCTCTTGCTGGGCCTGATGCTGACCCGGCGACTCAGGCCGCTGTTATTGGAACGGTTGCGCGCCCTGCCGATTCTGGTGCTATGTCTGCTGGCCAGTTTATTACTGCCGGTCTTTAACCGTTTCTGGCCTGCCCTGCTTTGGACCGATACCCGGGCGCTGTTGCTGACCCTGCAGACCCTGCCGGTCCTTTTTGCGTTGCTGTTCATTGCCATCAATTGCCTGCCGGGTCATTGGTTCACAGCTGTTGCAAAATCGGTCCGATGGTACCATCGGTTTTCGCTGCTGATCATTGCTGCAGGTCTGATCGCCAATTCGACGGTCTTGCTGAGCAATGCCGGCTACTGGCCGATTCCCGGCAGTTACCTGTCCGACATTTCTAATCCCGTCACTGTTGAAGGTATCCGCAATCAGGCTCTGCTGCTCAAGCGCCTGATCGGTCCTGAAACCGTACTGCCCGGCTGGGGTCAGGTCTGGCGCAGTGATCTGCTGACCTCCCTGCACCTGTCACCGTTTCCCTACATCAGTCCGGGTGAAGTTCTCGTCGCTGCCGGACTTTTCCTGAGTGGTTTCACACAATTTTTCACGACGAAGGCAAAAGCAGCAGCAAAGGTTTGTTTGCATCCAAAACGCGTTGACAGCGAGCCTTTGTCACGTTAGTATTGTTAACATCATGTCATATCAGACTGCCTGGGGACCAGATGAGTCCCGAACTGGCCGAGGGGGAAATATCATGAGCCGAAAGCCGATCTTCTGTCGCCCTGATGGCACTTATCTCCGCAACATCGACCCCATTATGCGTTTCATCCCTTTCATCATGAAGGGCCGCAATGAATCAGCAGTTTATTTCAAGCAGCAGGTCGATGTCACCGCTCTCAAAGCATTCATCAACCAGAAAAATCATGAAAATGCCGGAAAACCAGGCGACAGCGGCAAATCGACACTTTTCCACGGCATTCTGACCGCGATAGTCAAAACCGCTATTGAACGCCCGCAGGTCAATCGCTTCGTCATCGGCCGACGGGTGTACCAGCGAAAAGATCTGACTTGTGCCTTTGTCATCAAGAGTGAGTTTCGCGAAGATGCTAATGAAGAATTAGCCGTGATGAAATTCTATCCTGACGATAACTTGCAATCCATTTCGGAGCGGTTAGCTAAGGAAGTCCGCCGGATTCGCGAAATATCCAAACAGCAGAATAAAACCAGAGCTGGCGCTGTCAATTGGCTGAATTATTTCATGCTGCTGCCGCGCTTCCTGTTGAATGGTTTTATCCGGATTCTGGCTTTTCTGGACTACCATGGCTGGCTGCCGAAATTCGTCATCGATGCCGACCCCATGCACACCAGCATATTCATATCCAATCTGGGCAGTCTGAAAATCGATGCCCCTTTCCATCATATGTACGAGTGGGGCACCACTTCCTTTTTCGTTACCATCGGCGCCGCTGCCAAAGCACCGGTAGCCATGCCTGACGGAACTGTCGCCATTCGCGATGTCGTCAACCTGGGCATCACCATCGACGAACGGATCAGTGATGGCTACTATTATGCCAAGACCATCAAACGCCTGCAGTACCTGATCGAACACCCGGAGGAACTGGAAAAGGTGAAAGGTG
>DMJC01000236.1 GCA_003451915.1 Clostridiales bacterium | reverse complement strand
ACCCTTCATCCTTCATCCTTCATCGTTCACTTTTTTGACAATTTCTCCGTTTTGCTTATAAATCGAATTGGCCGGCACGAAGCCTCGAATCATGGTGAGGGGGTAGATTTGGCTGTTGCGGCCGATGATCGTGCCTGGATTGAGGACGCTGTTGCAGCCGATCTCAACAAAATCGCCGAGCAGCGCGCCAAATTTTTTCAGACCGGTCGGCAGAATTTCGTCGCCCAGACGCAAGCTGACCAGACTGTGGTCACCTTTGACGTTGGAGGTGATTGAGCCGGCGCCCATGTGAGCTTTGAAGCCGAGAATGGAATCACCGACGTAGTTATAATGGGGGACCTGAACCTTATTAAATAAGATACTGTTTTTAATTTCGGTTGAGTTGCCCACAACGGCGCCGGCCCCGATCAGCGCACTGCCGCGGATGTAAGCACAGTGGCGGACTTCGGTTTCGTGACCGATGATCAGCGGACCGTTCAGACAAGCGGTCGGTGCGATTTCACAGTCTCTGGCCACCCAGATGTTTTCACTGATCTGCTCGTATTCTGCAGCGGGCAGTTTTGTCCCCAATTCAAAAATGAGTTGTTTGATAGCGTGCAGAGCGTCCCAAGGCCATTCAATCTGATTCAGCAAATCGGCAGCCAGGGTCTGGCTCAGATCGAAAAGTTCCCAGCTTTTAATTGATTCGGTTTCCATGACATTACCTCCGCTTGGATGATCATTCATTATCATATCAGCTAAGCGGTTCAATGAAAAGATCCTGTGCTGCCGGTCTGACCGAGTCCGGTACATGTGTTTCGATTTGCATCAGGCTGGGCAGGAAAAAGCAGATTACACCCAGCAAGGTGCTCAGCAGGCCTGGCAGCCAGATCACCGGCATAAGTCCGATGTCTGGGTTTGCGATCATCCAGTCGCTGAGCGGCCCAATGATGATCAGGCTGATCGGCATGGCCAGCGAGCAGAGCATCGAGCCGACTGACATCACCCGGCCAAGCATCGCTTTGTCGACATGGGCCTGCAGGATAGCCATGACCGGTGAATTGACGTAAGCCGATGAGATGCCGATCATAGCCGCTGCGGCCAGAACCAGGCCAAAGGATGTAGCGGGTATCAGGGCAATGCTGGCAATAAAAAGGCCACAGAGAATCTGGGCGGCGTTGACGATGACAATTTTACGCTGTGTTCCTCCCCAGACGGATAGTGACAGACTGCCAAGCATCAGGCCGACGGCAAGTGCCATTTCGAAAAAAGCGTAGCTGCTGGCATCACCGGAAAAATAAACGGTAATGACTTTGGCGATCATCGCCAGAACCGGAGCCAGCAGAAAATTAGCCAGCGCAAACATGATGATCAGCGCGCGCAGCCCTTTCCAGCGGAAAACATAGTGATAACCCAGTTGGAGATCATGCAGGTAATCCCGCAAACCGGTCTGGTGTTGTCCGCTCCGGGCAAGATCAGGCAACTCGATCAACAATAATGATAAGATGGCAACAGCTGCTGTGGCAACGTCGATCAGCAGAATGAAACGGAGATTCTGCATCATGCCGTAAAGGATGGCACCGAGCATTGGCGCCAGCATGCTGACACCTGAGCGTAACATTTGCGTGATCGCAGCACCGCGCACCAGTTGTTCTTTGGGAATGATCTGCGGCATGGCAGCTTCCAGAGCAGGCTGGTGGAAAGCAGAGCCGGCTGCGCGCAGGAAAAGCAGAATATAAATGGTGTTTTTTGAGAGTAAAGCAGATGAACTGCCGTCATTGGGCAGAATCAGAAAAAAGATCAGGGTGACCAGTGCAATACAGGCATCTGCCACGATCATAACCTTTTTTCGATTGTATTTGTCGGCGATGACACCAGCCAGCGGCGAGAAAAGGATCACCGGCAGCACGCCCATGATGGTACCGATGGCCAGAACTGACGGCTGACTCGGATAAGCGGCATTCAGCCACCAGATGATAGCAAACTGCACAATGCCGGATCCCATTAATGAGAAGACCTGGCCGGTCAGCACGACCGATAGCTGTGATATCCATCCTCGTTCAGTTAATGGCAAGTCTGGATACCTCCTTCCTCAGCAGCTGTCATCAGTAATAACTCGAAAAAATGTCAGATGAAGTTTGGCAAAACAGCATATTTTTTTTAATTATACTAGGCCGAATGAACAAATTCAAGGAAACATTGAGCAACATTTTCAAATGATATTTAAGACGGTTGCGGAAAAGCTTATCTATGAATCATTCGGATTGACCGGATGAAGATTGGGCTCTTTTTTGGCGTTTATAACTGTTTTTTTTATCTTTATGTGGCCCGGCGCCACCCATGGGGGCGCGAAAGGCTCCCGAACGAACTTTCGATGATAAAGGTTTTTTATCGAATTTTTTTGCTTTTTTCATGTATATCTTTCCTTGCAGCGGATTTCCCGAGGCCACAGCATTTTTCCGCAACAGGCTTGTCAAACGCAATGGCTTCAGCTATAATTTTGGAGCAGTGCCGAGGTGTAGCGCAG
>DMJC01000079.1 GCA_003451915.1 Clostridiales bacterium | reverse complement strand
GCCGAGGCCAGCAGGCTGCCCGAAACTAAAAGGACCGGAATGGACAGCAGCAGCCCGAGAATGATTTTGGCTACAGTGCTGATCGGACGACGTTTGTCCTGCTCAGGTGAGCCCGCTGGCAGCCGGCGCTGAAACAGATGAGCGACACTTCGGCCAAAGCCGGTCAGTCCGCTGAAAGGTCTGACGACATAAGAAATTGTTATTTCCAGCCAGACGGCGGGTTTATCCCAGTCCTGCAGAAAGACCTCGGCAGCCAGCAGATATTGCAGGGGCAGCAAGCCAAAAATCACTAGCACATTGTTGTTTCAAGCATGATGTGTTCCCTCTCTATTGTCATCATTTGCACAAAATTCCAGCAAATCGCCAGGCTGACAATCCAATGCCTGACAGAGCGCTTCTAATGTCGAGAAGCGAATAGCGCGGGCTTTGCCGTTTTTTAAAATTGAAAGATTGGCCAGCGTCAAGTCGACCCGGGCGGCCAGCTCATTCAGGCTCATCTTTCGCCGCGCCATCATGACGTCAAGATTAACAATGATTCCCATGGCTGTCCTCCCTAAATCGTGAGCTCATTCTCGCTCTTGACCAGATAAGCCTGGCGGTCTAGCTGCGTTATCAGACCAGGATCGTTATAAAGAGCTTGCAGCCAAAGCGGTAAAAGGATCAGGGCAACTAAATTGATCACGAGAATAATGTCGATGATGATGCGCATTAAAGTCGAAATGCTGCGCTGTCCAGTGATCAGCATGAGAAACTCACCTCCGGTTTACATGATGCTACGATACAGTTATAGCATCTTGTAAACCGAAAAGCAATAAATATTTATTGCTTGTCAATAATAAATTGTTGAATAATGATTGATTATATAAAAATGGGACTGTATTGTGACAGCCCATTTGATCAGTAAGTCGCAGGATCAAGGCAACGGTGCTGCCAGGATGCGGTCGCGCCTGGCGTACTCTTCCTCAGCCGTCCGATAGCGCCCCTGGTTGATCCGGACGCCTCCCGTAAACTGGCGGCGTAGATTTTCCTGCCGGGTTTGCGGGGTAATCGGGGACAGGCCTGGCAATTCACGATCGAAAAACGGTCTGGTTTCTTCGGGTAAAATTTGTTTCATGAACAACAACTACAATTCATTTATTAAAATACTGAATGATCACTGATATGATGATAAACTACATAAATAAAACAATACTGATTGTTTTATAGATGCAGGAGGGTGGCCAATGATGAATGAGTACAATGGATTTTCAGAAAATGAAACCAATGAGATTATTTACATGATGACCGATCTGACAGCCCGCTACTCCTGGGTCAAGAAAATCTATATTGAAGCAGAAGAGTGCGATCCGGATCTGGCAACCAATCTGCAGCCCTTTAATGAGTTCAAAGCAACTTCAGATCATCTTTTTCGAATGATCGAAAAAATATTATCAGCCGGCGGCAATACACCCAATGAACCGATCGAAAGGCTGCGCAGTGAATACCGCAGTATTCGCGGACATCTCTGCAGGGCTTTTTTGATATTGCGGATGCATGCGGGATGAGCATTCGTGAACAGGTCAGCTTGCGGCCATTTTCTGAAACTGACGGCACGGTTTCCTTGACGATTGATAACCTTTCATATTATGCTAATACCATCGGTCGGATGTTCCAGAATTAATCCCGCTGAGCCATCCGCGCAGAAAGGATCGTTGTGCGACACCATCAGATCAACCTGCTGCAGATCGAATATTTTCTGGCTGTCGCCCGCTACCTGAATTTCACCGAAGCGGCGAAAAGCCTTTATATTTCTCAACCGGCCCTGAGTAAGCAGATTGCCATTCTCGAAAACGAGATCGGCGTTCAGCTGCTTTTCCGCACGCGCCGTTCAGTTCGGCTGACACCAGCTGGCGCAGTGCTTTTCCAGGAATTGGACACCATTGCCAACCAGATTGAAAATGCAATTGAAAAGGCGCGTCAGCCGGTTCTGGCTGAAAACAGTGTGCTGAGCATCGGCTGTCTCGAAGCGATGGGCACACCCTTCTTACCTGCGCTGATCAAGGAGTTCCGCCAGCACTACCCAGGCATCCACCTGATTTTCGAACGGCATTCTTTCAAACCCCTGCGTGAAAAGTTTCTCCGAGGAGAATTCGATATTATTTTCACGCTGGAAATTGAAGTCAAGGATACACCTGATATTATCTGGGATCCCTTCTTTGTTGCTGAGGCTTACATTTTTATGTCGAACAACCATCCGCTGGCTGGCCGGAAGAACCTCAAGCTGGAAGACCTGCGCGATGAAGGCTTTGTCATGATTTCTCGCGAAGAAGCGCCGCGCAGTTTTGATTCGGCTATTGCTCTTTGCCGGGCGCATGGTTTTACCCCTAACATCATTAAACAGATGCCCAATGTCGAGTCGGTTCTGCTGAGTGTCGAGTCCGGCATCGGGGTCACGCTGCTGGACACCAGCGTCCGTACCATCCATGCCGACACATTTGCCGGCTTTGCCATCCCTGATGAACCGATTGAAGTCGGCATGACCTATCGCAAATCAAATCTCAACCCGGCTGTCGCTTTATTTGCCAATCATTTCCGTGACAAGACCATTGGCGGGACGGAGCTGGATCCCAATGCATAAACCAATGATCAGAATTAAAAAGCGAGTGTTTTTATCCTGGCTGCTGTCGTATTGGGCGGTTCTGCTGATTTCGCTGCTGGCCAGCCTTTTGATTTATTCGAGTGCCAATACAGCCTTGAACGTTGAAATCGAAAAGGTCGAACAATCCGTGCTGCAAAACACTCAGAACATGATCGATGCCCGCCTGGCCGAGATCCGGCAGACAGCTTCCCTGCTGCAGCAGGATCAGGACCTGCGAAAGTTCATCCATATCACAGATCCATTCTACAAGCCAAAAATAGCGCTCAGTATGGCCGCCGGCAAGGCACGCATGCTTCTGGCTGCTGATAATAACCTGGTCATTGATCACATCTATCTTTATTCGCTGCGCAGCCAGGTCACCTTATCCACGCGCTATGGTGTCAACGACAAAGGCGGTTTTGAATTGCCGACAAGAGCGCTGTTTGGCCTGGATGAAAGCCAGTTTGAGGAGTTGATGACTCAAATCATCGGTTTACCGGAATTTCTGATTCTACCACCGCTCCGAGAAGGTGAACTGCATCAGATTCTGCTGCTCTACCCTGTTACCAGTGTGTCAGCCAAGGCTGAAGGTGTTCTGATTTTCCAGCTGGACGCAGCATCATTGCTGCAGATGCGTGCAGGTGAAACGCAGAATCTCAATTTGCTGCTTATCGGCGAGGATGATCAGCTGATTTCGTCAGCAACCGATATTCCCTATACAGAAGGCCTAAAATATGCTGACCTGACTGAAGGATCAGCAATAATCGAAATTGATCAGGTTCAATATTTGATTTCTGCCACACAATCGACACAGAGCAGCTGGAAGTATGTGCTGGTCGCCAACCTTGACGTATTCCAGGGCAATCTTCGGAATGTCCGCAACACAATGCTGCTGTTCATTTTCAGCTTCTTACTGTTGGGTACAATCGTGTCGGTCCTCCTGGTCCGACGCAATTATTCACCAGTCAGTCATCTGATGGATCGTGTTGCGCAACTCTCTGGTCAAAAAACCGGTAACGCAGCCAATGAATTTCAGCAGCTGGAGTCAGCTCTTCAAGATATTTATAAAGAAAAAGAGAGCTACTCGAAACGACTCGACCGCCAGCGGGCTTACATGCAGGCTGTGGTGCTCAACCGCTTGCTGAAAGGCCGCATTCCAACGACAGAACAGGCTCGCGAAATGCTGGCCAGTGAAGGTATTGAGTTCCGCTTCAACCACTATGCGCTGGTCATGCTGGCCATTGAAGATTATGGTTTGCTGATCAGCTCGGAAGAGGATGATCCGGCCATGAACGAAGCTGTTGAGTTGTCACAGGTGATTATCAAAAACGTGCTGGAAGAGCTGTTCGCCGAACAGATGAATGCTCAGGTCTTTGAATCCGATAATTTTCTGGCTTGCCTGATCAGCCTGGAGCCAAACGCCCAGTCGAGGATTTTACTCGAAGAAACCCTTCGCAAAGGCCTGACAATTATCCGACAATATTTTAATCTGGTCATTTCAGCCGGCGTCAGCGGTACCCATGAATCACTGATCGGTACAGCCC
>DMJC01000122.1 GCA_003451915.1 Clostridiales bacterium | reverse complement strand
CCACCCCTCTTACCTTGATCCGCCCCTGATGGCTCTTGCATTATGGCCGCGCAAGCTGCACTTTCTGACAACCAGTTCCTTTTTTCGCTATCCGCTGACTCGCTGGGTATTGCAGAACGTCCAGGCGATTCCTAAAATTCAGTTCCGAACTGACATACAGGCAACCAAGCAAATGTTCAGTGCAATTCGTGCCGGCGGTGCGGTGGCGATTTTACCAGAAGGTCAGTGTTCCCTGGATGGCAGCTGCAGCACGATTGATAACAGTATAGCCAAAATGGTCAAGAAAACCGGCTGCCCGGTCGCTGCCGTTCGAACCCGCGGCGCTTACCTGGTCTGGCCACGCTGGTCGCAGAGCGGTATTCGCCTGGGCCGGATTGAGGCAACTGCTCAATTGCTGCTGGACAGTGACGAGGTTGCCATCCTGAGCATAGCTGAAATCCAGACAATCATTGAAAAAGCCCTGACATTCAATGATTACGGCTGGCAGCATCGCCGCCGGAAATCCTATCTGTCATTTGCCCCGGCTGCCGGTGTCCACAATCTCTGTCACCAATGTCCGGCCTGTGGCCAGATCCTGGCCATGACATCCACCCGGCACCGCCTGACCTGCCGATTCTGCGGCAATGAAGCAACGATGGATCGTTTCGGCTTTTTCTCGACGGATTTACGTAATTTGTCACGCGATCACCGGCCTAAAATCAAACCAGATCCCTATCGCTGGCATCAGTGGCAACTGCAGGAAATCAGCAAAAAAATGAACGAAACCGAATTTATTTTAGAATTCCCGGCTGAGGCTGAGTTGCTTGGCCCCGATGGCAATTTCACATCGATCGGACGTTGCCTGATTAAAATGACAGCAACCGGGATCTCGTTCACCGGTGACCCATACCCTGAAGAAAACCGCCCAGCCTTGCAAATCAGCCTTCCTTATGATCGCAAAGCCGGCATTTCCTTTGATTTTGGCCAGCAATTCGAGATTGCCCTTGGCGATCTGACCTATCGGTTCCGGCCCGATAACGGGCAGGCTGTCATCCTGGTTGTCGATGCAATCCTGGCCTCAGCCGACTCACGCGTGACTTGACAAGCTCAAGGTTATGCGGGGATAATTCTCTTATTCGTAATTTAAATAAATCTCCCGGAGGGGGTTCAACCGATGAAAGGTTATATTTGGAATCAACAGGCAGAAACCATGCCTTACGAGCAAATCCGCGATCTGCAGGGCCAGCGGCTTGCCGACTGTGTCCGGCGCATATATGGCAAGGTGCCTTTTTACACGGGGAAAATGAAGGCGGCCGGCATCACGCCTGATGACATCAAGAGCCTTGATGACCTGACCAGACTGCCCTTCACCGACAAAGATGACTTGCGCGGTTGTTACCCCTACGGCACCCTTGCTGTTCCCATGTCGGACATTGTCCGTATTCACATGTCATCCGGCACAACCGGCAAACAAAAGGTTGTCGGTTACACGGCCGGCGACATCAGCCTCTGGGCCGAATGCATCGCCCGCTGCATGGCCGCTGCCGGCGTAACGCGCAATGATATCATCCATATCGCATACGGTTATGGCCTCTTCACCGGTGGCCTCGGTCTGCACTTTGGAGCGGAGAAACTGGGGGCTGCTGTGATACCTGTATCGTCGGGGAACACACAGCGCCAGATCCAGATTCTAACCGATTTCCAGCCGACTGTGCTGGCTTGCACACCATCGTACGCGCTCTACCTTGCTGATGAAATGGCTGCCATGGGCATCGACAAATCGATGCTGGCACTCAAAGTCGGCATCTTCGGTGCCGAGCCCTGGTCCTTGAATATGAAAGAACAGATTGAAGAAAAGCTCGGTATCCGCGCTCATGATATTTACGGCTTGTCAGAAACCCTCGGGCCCGGCGTTTCGATTAACTGCGAAGCCGGCGACCTGCTGCACATCATGTCTGACCATTTTATCGCTGAAATCGTTGACCCCGAAACCGGCAAGCCACTGCCTGAAGGCGAAATCGGCGAACTCGTTTTCTCAAGTGTGAGCAAAGAAGGCTCACCCTTTATTCGTTACAATACTCACGATCTGTCTCGCCTTTACTATAGCCCCTGCAGCTGTGGCCGCACAACGGTGCGCATGGAGAAGATCACCGGCCGCGCCGACGACATGCTGATCATTCGCGGTGTCAACGTCTTCCCTTCCCAGATCGAGCACGTCCTGCTGCAAATGGGAGATGTTCAGCCGCACTACCAGCTGATTGTGGACCGCATAGGACAACTCGACCAACTTGAGGTTCACGTCGAAGTTTCTGAAACCTTCCTCTTTGACGAGGTCCGTGCACTGGAAGAAACGGCGAGTCGCATCCGTTCCAGAATCGAGAGCCTGCTGGGCATCTCAGTCAAGGTCAGACTGGTAGAGCCAAAAACGCTGCCGCGCAGCGAAGGCAAAGCCAAGCGCGTCATTGACAACCGAAAACTTTAACCAAGACTGAAGGAGGATTTTTCATGCTGATCAAACTACTGTCCGTCTTTCTCGATAACTCACCGGGAAGGCTCAACGCCGCCACTAAAGTCCTTTCGGAAGCCGGAATCAACATGCGCGCGCTTACACTTGCGGATACTTCTGATTTTGGTGTTCTGCGCATCATAGTCGACAAACCCGAGGAGGCTATGTCCATCCTCAGAAGCCATAACTTCGCAGCAAAGATGACGGAAGTGCTCGTCGTCGAAATGGAGGATACACCAGGAGGACTTACAAAAATTCTGGATATCCTCGAGGAAGGCAGCATCAATATTGAGTACATGTATGCCTTTGTGGGCTCCAAGCCCCGCAAAGCACTGATGATCTTCCGCGTCAATAAACCAGATGTTGCGATCGCGCTTCTGAAATCCAAGGAAGTGCGCTTGTTCAGCACGGAAGAGGACATTGAAGAACTCATCCACGTTTATTGGAAAACACGACTAATTTCGTGTCTGTTCAAAAAAACCGCTTGATATGAGCGGTTTTTTTATGTCATGAAAATTATTTATAAAATAATTCAATTATTCGAAAAAATTTTGTTCGTTCGGGTCTTTAAGTTTTTCGGATGAAATGATATTATAAAAAAGGCAGTATAGGTGGCGAGACTTGTATTGTCAACCTACATTTTATTTATTTCTCAGATTTCCATAACCTAGTACCCTGTAAATTATAAAACTATAATGTAATAAAAAGGAGAATGTTCAATGAACGCCATGCTTAAAAAACTGGTTGATCAAGGCTTCATGAATGAAGCGCAAGGGCTCTACCTCGAAGAGGCTATGGCCCGTAAGGAATCCATGATCGTTTCAGGCCACAAAGGCTGGGGCATCCTGCCTCTGTTCGCGACTATGAGCGCAGTCGCAAAATCAAGCTTCAGCATCAAGCAAGTCAAAGGCTTTGAAGATCTCGGCGGCGACACGCAGTATTATGTCATTGCCGACCTCAAAGATATTGATTATGGCAAATTGATTTCCGACGCTATGATGATCCCTGACACCGGTATGATTTGCCTTAAGGATCCGGATCACCCTTACTCCATCATGAAAATTTTCGGCGACGTGAAAAAGGCCGGTATCGATCAAACTAAGGTTTTCCAAGTTCTCGAGTGGGCAAAGGAAAACGACGTCAAGTTTCTTGCGAAAATCACCCGCATGGGCTGGGATGAAAATGGCAAGTTAGTTAAGGAAGATTTTAAAGGTTAAGACACTTAAATCGTTAAGAAAGTCCAGGAACATGGCATTCGCCACGTCCCTGGACTTTTTT
>DMJC01000014.1 GCA_003451915.1 Clostridiales bacterium | reverse complement strand
ACCCCTTCGTACACCAGAAACAGCGCCTGCACGCCGCGTGCTGTGATCAACGTGCTGAGATCTTGCCATCCCTCGGATGGAGCGACAGCAATTCGCCCGACTTCACCCTCACCCGACCTGACAATGAACTGCCCGTTACCAGACCCGCGAACTGATAATGTCAGCCTTACTGATCCATTAAAGTCAAAATACTTGTAACCGATCAGCGTACCCTGCTTGATGTTAGTTATATGCTGCTGACCCTCACCATGGGCGATGAAGGGGATATCAGCGGCAAGTATACGGTTGGTGACATGCGGCATGCGGCCGTTGGTCAGGTTGCAGCAAATGGCCGCCGGGTACTGGCCGTACGCCGGCAGGGGTCCACCATTCAAGCCACAGGAGGTCATTTCGACCTGGGCAATCGAGCCGTCGGCCCCGATCGTGACCGGTTCGGCGCAGGCCTGGCGGCTGTATGTCGAGTTATGCGTCTGGCGGTGGTAAAAGACATACCATTGCCCGTTGACCTGCACCAGACTGCCATGGTTGTTGGCGGTCATGTTTAAACGGTCAGCCTGCAGCCGGCCCTGGTAACCGACGTCGCCGTTGGAGATGATCGTCCCGCCATAGACAAAGTTGCGATCAGGTTCGCAGCTGGTCGCATAGCACAGTTCATGGCTCAGCTCCGATGAGTAGATGAAATAATAGAGATCGCCGATCTTGCGGATCGAACTGGCTTCGTAAAAGGCATGTCCCGTAAAGCTTGTCCCGGCCGCTGCAAACTGCCCGGGTACGATACGGACCGGATCGCTGCTGACGGTCAGCATATCATCGCCAAGCACAACCGTGTTGGCGCCCATGACATCTTCGGTCTCGCTCATCAGATTCTCGCGGCTGCGTTTGAACAGCATCATTTCGGCCTGAATCAGCTGCTCACGCGGAATCGATGCGGGCAGGGTTGCCTCGGTTTTCTGGCCGTGTGCAGCTGCAGCGACCATCGACAGTGACCAGCCGTAGTAAAGACGGATGACACCGTCGTCATTGATGACCGCCGGATCACCCGGCAGATAGCGGCGGAAAACACTGCCGTCAGGATTCTGAACGATGCCGTAAAACAGGTAGCGTCCGGCTGGTTCGTTACAGACAGCCACCGAAATGGGGCCATTCATACCCTCGCCGGCACCCTCAAGGCTATAATACAGATAGTAACGGCCATCGGGTCCGCGGACAACATCAGGCGCGTACATATATCGCCGCTCTGCTGTCCAGAGCGGATCCTGCTTGGCCTGGTAGATTTCGCCCTCGCAGCGCCAGTCCGCAAGATCATCGAGCGGTGCCGACCAAACGACATAGTCAAGCTCACAATATTGAGTGCCGCCCTCGCGATCGTGGGACCCAAAGAGATAAAGCCGATCGCCCAAAACGTGGGGTTCGCCATCCGGGATATATTCATGCAAAGGTAAAAATGGATTAAATGCCAGTTTTTTCATCAACAGATTCCTCCAGGTTCAGACAGTAATCGCTTCGATGAGCAACTTGAGCCATGATTTTTATTCATCATAAATCGGCGCGGTCGCACCGTCTATTCGAAAATTTGCTGTTTTATCTACGGAATTGGCCTGCTATCCAGCAACCAAATCTGATTTAACCGTTACATGATTTCAGTTTGTTTCCTCCAGCAAATATTGCACAATGATATTTACTGGAGGAATATAAATGAACCAATTTTACGCGTAAAACCAAACGCAAATATTTGCGCGCTATTTTGCGCGTGATTTTTATTCGCAAAAATAAACATAAACATAAAAATCAGGCGGTTTAAATCATTCTCATTAAATATTGCCTTGCAGCAGCAGGCAAACCGGCTCGCATCCCTCGGCTGATACCTTGACCTCGATCGCTCCACCCGCATCCGCCCGAACGATGGCCAGCGAACGCCCGTCAAAGGTCTGACGGGTCGGCCCGGCAAAGCTTTCCTCGCTCTTGGGGTCGGCGCTGCCCAGTGTCACGAGGCTGCCGGCTCCACTGACCTCAACCTTGATTGCGCGATCCAGCGTATTATAAAGGTTACCGGCTGCGTCGGTCAGCGTGATTTCGACATAGGCCAGATCACGCTGGTCAGCAACGAGCTCAGTCCGGTCCGACCGGACCTCAAGCTGCAGCGGACCGTTGGCTGAGGTCAGAGCAATGCGGCCGGTCTCAAGACCATTTACATAGCTGATCGCCTCCAGCACGCCCGGCTGATAAACGGTATCAAAAGTTGTCCGGAAACGGTGAGCCGGGCCGGCCATCTGGCGGCCGAGTGACTGCCCGTTGAGCAGCAGCTCGATCTCCTCGGCATCACTGTAAACCTCAACCTTGATCGGCTTTTGCTCAAAACCAGGCCACGACCAGCTGCTGACCGAGTCGGTCCAACTCCAGGGCGAGTAACCAGGCTTGTCATGATAATGCTCCGGCCGCTGGACAGCGATAAACGGTTTGTGGCGTAATCCAAAGACGATTTCACGATAATAAGAAGCCGGACGGCGGTGCCCGGTGATGTCGATGTCACCGGTCCAGGCCAGCAGCCAGGGGTAGCTGCTGTAAGTGTTAAATGCCATGATCTGGCCGGAATAATCGACCTTGCCGATACCGACCTCGCCAATGTAATCCCAACCGGTCCAGGTGAAGTCGCCGATGACATGGTTGTTGTCCAGGACCTGCCGCCAGTTGCGATCGATCTGGTCGGGATTAGTCTCGCTGCCGCAGATGATGCGGCCGGGGAATAGCTGGGCATCCAATTCATAGCGACCAGCCATGTAGTTGTAGCCGGCAATGTCGACGCAGGCGAATGATTCGGCGGTAGCTTTGCCGATGGCTGGATGCATCATGGCCTGGCGCATCCGTTCACCCAGATCAACCATCGCCTCATTGATATCTGGTTGTTTAGCCGGGCTTTCGGCCTGACCAGCAGCGGTCTGACTGCCGCTGCCCATCATTTGACGCATCATGCGCAGCAGCTCGCGCGTAGCCAGCAGACCGTTGATGCTGTTGGTGGTGAAGCGTGTCGGGTCAAGCTGTCGAATCAAGGCAGCCATGCGCCGTCCCCAGGCACTGCCCTCGGGCGAACCGGATTCGGGGATCTCGTTGCCGATTGAATACATGATGACCGACGGGTGATTATAATCTTTAGCGACCATCGCCGTCACATCGCGTTCCCACCACTGCGGGAAATCGAGGGCGTAGTCTTCGCTGTTTTTACTCTCGACCCACATGTCGAAAGTCTCGTCCATGACCAGCATGCCGAGCCGGTCGCAGGCCTCGAGAAGTGCCGGTGATGCCGGGTGATGGGCACTGCGGATGGCGTTGAAACCGGCGGCTTTGAGCTTGCTGATGCGCCGCGTTTCAGCCGCCGGTAATGATACTGAGCCGAGCGTGCCGTTATCGTGATGAATGCAGGCGCCACGCAGTTTGACCGTCTCGCCGTTGATGCGCAGGCCGTTGACCGCGTCCAGCGCCAGTTTGCGCACGCCAAAGCTGGTTTCAGACTGGTCGATGACAAGATCTTCGACAACCAACTTCGTCACACAACGGTAAAGCATCGGCGTGTCGACCGACCACAGCTGGGGATTGGTCAGGTGAAAACGCTGGACCGACCTGTAGGGCTCGCTGCGAAACACCGTGATCGGCTGTTCAGCCTGCGCGACCTGCTGTCCTTGAGCATCGAACAGCGTTGTCTGCAGGACCGCAGCTGTTTTGCCAGACCGGCCGACGTTCTCGATCTGCGTATTTACCGTGATCGTGGCTTCCTGCCGGCTGGCGTCGACCGTCGTGACCTTCACGCCGTCAGGTGCGATAAAGACCGGACCGGAGGTCAGCAGGTGAACATCGCGGTAAATGCCGCCGCCTGTGTACCAGCGCGAATCATTGCCGCTGCTGGCGATGGCCTTAATCTCATTTTCCTGACCAGGCCGGATGAATTCATCCGCTTCGATGAAAAAGCGCGTATAACCGTAAGCCCACTGCCCGGCGAATTCATCATTGATGTAAACCATGGCTTTGCGGTAAACACCGTCAAAGCAAAACACGACATGCTCGGTGTCCGATTGCGCAGGCAGCGTGAATGTTTTGCTGTAAGTCCAAGTGCCATTGGGGAAGAAAGCCTTCTCCCGGCCATTAGTCATCGACGGATCGCGGGGTTTACCAATAACAGCGTCGTGGGGAATCTGGACGGGTTTGCCGTCAAGCTGCCAGTCGTTATTGAAAAGTTGAATCTGCATAAAAGGTCACCTCGCCGAAAATTTTCAAGGAAAATCCATAATATTATTGTAACGGATTGATCGGAAAGATGGTGTTCGTGGATTGGATAAAATGGCTGAAATTTCGTTGAGAGTTTTAGACTTGATGACTAAATCGAGCCAAACCATAATCGGTCAGCCATTTTGTGCGAAACCAAAGTTGATGTGTGTGAAAATAGTGAATTGTAATCCAGTGAATCGTAATATACTGGATTACGATTCACTTATATGTTATACTTAATTCATCAAAGTTTAAATGCAAGGTGGTGACATAATGTTTATTGGTCGATCTCAAGAGCTCAACTGGCTCAACGAACAATTTACCTCGGGGCGTTTTGAAATGAGCATCGTTTATGGTCGCCGCCGGGTTGGCAAGACAACTTTGCTGCAGAACTTCATGACTGGTAAGCGAAGCATTTATTTTCTGGCGACTCAGGCAGGCAACAGAATGAATCTGGCTCTGCTTTCTGAAGCAATATACCAGATTACCAACCCAGGCATGTCATTACCACCATTTCAGGATTATGAGAACGCCTTCCGATATGTGGCCCAACAGGCCCAGCAGGAGCGGTTATTGTTCATTATTGACGAATATCCTTACCTGGCTGCAGGTGAACCTGCTATATCTTCGATTCTGCAACGTTGTATTGATTTGTATTATAAAACGGGTCATGGTTTTATAATTCTTTGTGGCTCCTCAATGAGCTTTATGGAACAACAAGTTCTAGATGAGAAAAGTCCACTGTATGGGAGAAGAACCGCACAATATAAAATATGTCCGTTCAGCTTTCAGGAAACCAGCCAGTATTTTGCCAGTCAAAATGCAGAATCGAAAGTCCTCTACTTTGGTGTGACTGGCGGCGTTGCCGACTATTTGAGC
>DMJC01000008.1 GCA_003451915.1 Clostridiales bacterium | reverse complement strand
GCAGACAGATGCGCCGGGCCGACTGGCGCGACGGTGATGACAATTTTTCGTCTGGACATGGGATCCTCCTGTTTTAAAACGTAATAAATTTGATTCAGTTCAGCTTGCGGACGCTGGCCCGTTCAACCAGGTTAGTTCCGATTTCTATTTTGACAAATTCACTGCGCCGTTCACGAATTTTGCTGACCAGCCGTTCGATAGCCAGCAAACCCATCTGCTCCTTCGGAACATTGACAGTTGATAAACCGGGTTCAGAAACTTCAGCCAAGGCCAGATTGTCAAACCCGATTACCGAGATGTCCTCAGGCACGCGTAGTCCGGCCTCCTTGAATGCTTTGATTGCGCCAAGTGCCAGCTGATCATTTTCTGCAAAAAAAGCAGTCGGCAGATCAGGCTTTTCGGTCATATATTCTTTCATTGCCAGATAAGAAGAATCAATTCCCGAACCCAGAACAAAGACCGACGATGAATCAAAAGTCAGGTCATAAGTATTGAGCGCCTTTCGGTAGCCCTCAAAGCGTTCGAGAAAATTATTGATGGTCAGGTTGCTTTTCAGGTAGCCTATTTTACGGTGTCCCTGCCTGACAAGATGAGTCGTGGCAGCATAAGCGCCTTGAACGTTGTTGATAACAATGCAATCAAAATCAAATTTTTCAAAATAGCTGTCGAGCACAATGAAAGGCCGTCCGGTCGGGATGAACCCAGCCAGATCTTCAGTGAACATCTCGGTGGCCAGGATGATGAAACCGTCACATTGTTCAATGTTGGCAGTCGCTGCTTCAAAAGACGTCTGTTTGACAACATAGGTAACCAGAAGATTGTATCCGAACTTGCGACAAGCCTGGTTGATGCCTTCCATCAGCTGAGCAAGAAAAGAATGTTCGACATAAGGTACATTGTGCTTATCATACTTGCGGTAAATAACTAAAGCCAGGTTGCGGCTGATCGCTGCTGACCGCTGCGGGATCATCTCGTCTGCCCCCAGTTGCCGCAGATAGTCGAAAACTTTTTGGCGGGTTGCCTCGCTGATGCCAGGCTTGTCATTAATGGCCAGAGATACTGCTGCAGTGGATATTTGCAGAACCTTGGCTATATCTTTAGCTTTATATTGTGCCATAACGCATGCGCTCCTGTTTATATTGTTTTTTGCTTTATTAAAAGAATGACAGAATCAAAAGGAAAAAGCAAGTGGTTTATAGCATAAGTTTAGAAAATATTTAGAAATAAATAAATATTAGTTCTCATAAACGATGAAAAATAAGAGTCAGATTGTCATATTTGCCAAATATGATTATAAAATATTATGCAAAATGACGATATTGTTTGAAATTATAAGTTTTTCATTAAAGCATATTGACGATTTGTTTAGATAGAATTATAATTTTGCTTGTGAAGAGCTAAATAAATTTAGAATACTCAAACGTCGTTGCTTGAGTTACGGAGGTGATCTTTAGAATATTTAGCAACGACAGATAACTGACATTTATCCTATATTCAATTAGAATAGCAGTATGCAAGATAGTCATTTAAGGGAAGTGTCCCTTGACAAGAGGAGGACCACAGTTCATGAAGAAATTATTGTCCATCTGCCTGATGATCGGATTACTGATCAGCCTGGCCGCTTGCGCCACACCGGCAACTACCGCGCCGACGACTGCACCGGATACTACCACAACGCAGGGTTCAACAACACCTGCCGAAACAACTGTGCCGAAATCGCCCAAAACAATTTCCTTTTTGTCCATGTGGGCTGAAGAACATGAGAACAGCAAGCTGGTTATGGATCTGACCAGCGAATACCAGAAGGATTACCCTGAATTCAAAGTTGAATTTGAAATGGTTCCTTCTACTGATCTGATCCAGAAACTGCAGCTTTATTTCGCGACCCAGGAAACTCCGGAACTGTTTGCGACCGGCGGCGATATCAAAGCTCTAATCAAAACAGGGGAACTTCTGAATATCAGTGAAACATTTGGCGAACTCGGCATCATGAATATTTTTGATGAAGCCGCCCTGCAATTTGACATCAGCAAAGGTGGACAGGATGACCTTTATACCATTCCGATGGGAATGAATATTGAAGGTTTCTGGTATAACAAGAAAATCTTTACAGAGAATAATATTGCTGTACCTGCAACCTGGGATGAACTTTTCACAATCAGTGAGGCTTTACTGGCCAAGGGTATCCAGCCGCTGGTTGTCGGCGGCAAGGATCGCTGGCCGATAACCCGTTACCTTTATGCTTACATCATGCGGGATATGGGTCCGGATGCTTTGATCAAAGCCCGCGCCGGAACAGTTGCCTTCACGGATCCTGCTTTTGCCCGCGCGGCGCAGAACCTGGTGACTATGGTCAACAAAGGTTACTTCGGCCAGGGCATCAACTCACTAGACTTAAGCTCAACCGTTTCCATGTTCTTTAACGGACAGAGCGCGATGATCTACAATGGTAGCTGGTTTGTCGCTGACCTTAACAATCCGGAAAAGAATATCCTCGGCGAAGACGGCGTCGGTTTCTTCCCGGTGCCGACAGTTGCGGGCGGTAAAGGGAAAATCACTGACTACAACGTGAACACCGGTAACAGCCTGGCTCTGAGTGCTAAAAAATATGATGCTCAGGTTGGCGACTGGGCCAGATTCGTCTTCACTCAACTCGGCCAGAAGGCTATGGATGAATATGGCGCACTCAAGGGCTATAAAGTCACTTATGATGAAGCCAAGCTGAAGCCTTATACAAAACTGCTATTTGCAGAAATGAAGAAGATTGAAGGAACCGGATTCTGGTTCGAATTCGGCTTCGATACAACGACAACCCAGCTGGCCCTGAACAATGGACAATTACTGGTTCTGGGCGAGATTTCACCTGAAGACTATTTCAAGCAAATCGGCGATTCCTGGGCTGCCAACCGCACAGACAAATAATTCAAGTCAGGCTTTAACCGGGTGGCTCGGCAAGCAGCGTGAGCCACCCGGTCAGCCGGCTGCTTTGGAAGAAGGATCATTATGCGCAACGTCTTTGCCGATAAAAAGGCTATCTCTGTTTTTGTCATACCAGGTTTGGCTATCTATCTGGGAATCGTCATCGTACCGTTGATCTGGTCGATGTATTATTCGCTTTTTGAAGGGATCCCTGGTCAGCAATTCGTGTTCATCGGCTTTGACAACTATCTTCGCATGTTTTCAGATCCTTACTTTCTCAATAGTCTCATCGTCACATTCCGGTACGTAGCGATAGTCGGTACCGGACAGGTATTTTTCGGTGCGATTGCCGCATTGCTGATTCATTATGGCACCCGCGGCCGATCGGCACTGGCCCGCACACTGATTTTTGTACCGGTCGGCCTACCCGTTGTCTCTGTCGGCCAGCTCTGGACTAAAATCTATGACATTGTCCCTCAATACGGTTTGCTAAACAGTCTGCTCGACATATTAAGCCTGGATAATCTGATCAAAGAGTGGATCGGTCTTTCCTCAACGGCCTTGTACGCCCTGACTGCGCAAGATATCTGGAAGGGTATGGGCTTCTATGCAATTATTTTCTTTGCAGGCTTGGTCGACATTCCCGAGGACATCCTTGAAGCGGCGAGGATCGATGGCGCTGATCGGTTGAATACTTTACGCAGGATTATTTTACCACTTCTAAAACCGGTCACGGCAACTTGCCTGATCCTCAGCCTCAGCGGCACATTGAAAGTGTTCGCTTCAGCTAAAGCGCTGACCCGGGGTGGCCCGGGCCGCGCCACACAAATGCAGGCAATGTATATGTATGACAGTGCATTTACCAATCTGCAGTATGGTTATGGCAGCGCCATTGCGATTTTTATCCTGATAGAAGCGCTGATCCTAACTATGGTTGTACGGCGCATATTCCGGACAAAACCGGAAGACGTGAGGTGATATATGGACAGACGGCGGCTTTCCAGGGCTTTCAACAGCTCAAACCTGATCTTGGTCATTCTGGTCATATTTCTGTTTATCTCCACTTACCCGGTAATCTGGCTGCTCATCTCTTCATTTAAATCACCGAACGAATTCACCCGCCCGGCATTTTCCCTGCCGCAGGCTTTGTATCTGGAAAACTATATTCGTGCCTGGGTGAAAGGCAATCTCGGTACCTACTACCAGAACAGTATTGTATCAACGACTGGCGCGTTGCTGTTAATCATTTTGACCAGTTCGACCATCTCTTTTGCCATCACTAAAATGAAATGGAAATTGAAATCATCAGCGATGACCCTGTTTTCGCTTGGCATCCTGATTCCGACCCAGGTCGTGCTGATTCCGCTGTTCATGATTTTCCGTTCGCTGAGTCTGATTAATAACCTGACTAGCCTGATACTTTCGCTCGGCGCTTTTGGCATGTCGATGTCAATCTTTCTTTTTAACAGTTATTTCAGTTCAATCCCCAACGAAATCTTTGAGTCGGCGATCATCGACGGCTGCAGCATCTACGGCGTTTTCACCAGGATCGTCCTGCCGCTGATTCGTAACGCAATTGTCACCGTGCTGGTCGTCCAGTTCTTTAATGTCTGGAACGACTTGATTTTCTCGATGACTTTCATCAGCCGCAATTCATTGAAAACGATCCAGACCGGCCTGCTGTTTTTTGCTGACGAGTTCGGCAACGTCGAGTGGGGCCTGATCTTTGCCGCCATCGTAATAACCGTTTTACCAACGATTCTGGTTTATTTTCTGCTCAACAAGCTGGTCATGCGCGGGATGACGTCCGGTGCTGTCAAAGGCTGAAACTGCAGCCAGTTTATTCCTGATTAATCC
>DMJC01000108.1 GCA_003451915.1 Clostridiales bacterium | reverse complement strand
CTCATAGTTTTCGAATGAGCTCATTTATTCAGATGCCAGATATCAGCGGCATATTGCCTGATCGTGTTGTCGCTGGAAAAATGGCCTGATCGGGCGATGTTGAGCACAGCCATCCGTCCCCAGACCTCTGGCTGCAAGTAAATCAAGCCGGATTTTTCCTGGATCTTAGCATAGCTTTCAAAGTCTTTAATAATGAAGTATTCATCATTATAGTCGGTCAACTCGCGGGCCAGCGGCAGGAATTCCTCGCGTGAGATACTCTGGAAAAGCGATCCGTCAGCAAGCTGGTCAACGACCTGCTGCAAGCGGGAATTTTGCCGGAGAACCTCCCGGGCGTTATAACCACCGTTTCTGTGATAGGCGAGAACTTCGTCGACATTGAGGCCGAAGAGCAGAAAATTGTCGTCACCGACCAGCTGGCGGATCTCGATGTTAGCCCCGTCATTGGTACCGATGGTGATTGCACCGTTCATCATGAACTTCATATTGCCGGTGCCGGAGGCTTCTTTAGAGGCTGTCGAAATCTGCTCGGAAATATCACTGGCCGGATAGATCAGCTCGCCCAGTCCGACATTGAAATTTTCGAGAAAAACAACCTTGATCCGCCCGCCAATGCGCGGATCGTTATTGACCAGCAAGGCCAGTTCATTAATGTACTTGATGACCTTTTTAGCAAAGTAATAACTGGGCGCTGCCTTGCCGGCAAAGATGAAGGTGCGCGGCGGCGGATTGAACGAGGAGTCGTTCAACAGCCGGTTATAGAGATAATGGATGTGCAGGGCGTTGAGCAATTGACGCTTATAGGCATGGATACGCTTGACTTGTGCGTCGAAAATGCTGTCCGGGTCAACTTTGACTCCGTTGTGGTCACAGATCCAGGCAGCCAGACGCTCTTTGTCCAGACGTTTAACCTGGCGCAGCTGTTTGTGCAGAGAACGGTCATCCTTAAAATCAGCCAGGCGAGCCAGCTCGGTCGGGTTGGTTTTCCAATGATCACCGATGATGGCGGTTAATGTTGAGGCCAGGTCTGGATTGGCTTTAATCAGCCAGCGGCGGTGAGTGATACCATTCGTCTTGTTGTTGAAGCGCTCAGGATACTGATCGTAAAAATCCCTGAGCAAAACACTTTTCAGCAAGTCAGTATGCACCTGGGCAACTCCGTTAACGCTGAAGCTGCCAACAACCGCCAGGTTGGCCATGCGTACAACACCCTGGCTGATAATGGACATCCGTTCAATGCGCTGCTGGTCATCCTGACAGCACGATGCCAGCTCGAGCAGCAGACGCCGGTTGATTTCTTCAACGATCATGTAAATACGGGGCAGCAGATCGCGAAACAGATCGACCGGCCAGGTTTCCAGAGCTTCGGGCAGCAGCGTGTGATTGGTATAGGCGATCATGCGGCTGGTCATCGACCAGGCTTCATCCCAGCCGAATCCTTCATCATCGATCAGGATACGCATCAATTCAGGGACGGCTAAAGCCGGATGAGTATCGTTAATCTGGATGACGATCTTTTCGGGCATCTGGCTCAACGTAGCGCGGCCTTTTTTAAAACGGCGGACGATGGATTGTAGCCCGGCTGACACAAAAAAATATTGCTGTTTCAGACGCAGCAGGCGGTTGGCATAATTGGAGTCATCGGGATACAATACTTCTGAGATGGCCTCGACCGCGACTTTGCCGGCGATGGCACTGGCATAGTCACCACGGCTGAATGAGGAAAAATCGAACGATTCACCGGCAACTTCCGCACTCCAGAGCCGCAGCGTGTTGACAACTTCACCGCCGCTGCTGAGGATTGGCATGTCGTAAGGAACAGCCAAGACTGGCAGGTAGTTTTCATGAATAAAAACAGCTCGGCCCTGCTCGTTGAATTCAATCCTGACTTGGCCGTGCAGTCTGACGATGACAGCCTTGTCTGGCTTGCGGCTTTCCCAGGGATTGGTCTGCTGCAGCCAGTTATCAGGCAATTCGACCTGATAGCCATCGATAATCTGCTGCTTGAAGAGACCATATTTGTAACGGATGCCGCAGCCATGGCCCGGCAGGCCCAGCGCAGCCAGTGAATCGAGAAAACAGGCTGCCAGCCGGCCTAAACCGCCATTGCCGAGACCGGCATCGGGTTCACAGGCCACAAGCTCATCGAAGTCAATGTCCAATGCAGCCAGGCTCTGGCGGACGCTGTCCAGCGCACCCAGATAAAGCAGATTCGATTCAAGAAATTTGCCGACCAGGAATTCCAGTGAAAAATAATAAACCTGGCGAACTCCATCACGCAGATAACGATTATTCGTTTTAACCCATTTATTGCGGATCTCTTCATTGACCAGCGAAGCCAGCACGTAATAACGGTCGGCTGGTGTGGCCTCGTCGATCGTTTTGGACAACAAAGAGATAAAACGCTGCTGGTAGGCTTCGATAAAGTAATGAGAATCAGCAAGCATGGGAAACCTCCTCGGCATCAGATGACTTAATCATACCACAAATAAATCGTGACAAATCTTGACAGCATAGTGTTTTCGTGGGAAAATAAGTTTACATTCAGCAACTTCAGCATCTGTCCACCCCGAAAAGGCAAACCCGGAGAAATCCGGGGACGCAAAGCTGCAGGGCCTAAACGGTTTAACCGCAAGGCAGCCAGTTCCCGAAAGGATACCAGGATGCGTTCCCATTTAAGAACCGTTCAACCAGAATACAAATCCGATGCACAACCGGCCGGTCAGCGAAAAAACCACGACGGGCCGCGTCTGCTGGTCATTTTATCTTTTCTGATGATCGGCCTGACAACCGGAACACTGGTATTCAGCATATCCCTGTTAGGCCTGCCGCAGCCGATCTCAGAGATGACCGCGCTGCCGGCCGCTGTATCAGAAACCATTGTCCAGACGACCGAAAGCGAAATTGTGGCTGAATCTGCCGAACCTATCGCTCTGGTTACCGAAACAGCCGGTATGAATTGCGCAACGGCGATTGCTGAAAATGAAAGCTGGTTTTATCGCCAGGTGCGAGGCCTGCCAG
>DMJC01000034.1 GCA_003451915.1 Clostridiales bacterium | reverse complement strand
CTAGAAGCGCATGCTGATCAGCTCGATAAAGCTGGGGCACCATATTTCTGTCATGCCGAAACGGTAAGTCGCCTGGTCGGAGAAATGATAAACGGTTGGCATCAGGGCACATATGAATTTCAGATGAAAGCTCGAATAGTTGGTTTTTTACATGATATTATTGAAGACACAAACACAACCGCAGAGGATTTAAAGCAATTGTAATTCCCGTTAGATTGCATTCAGGCAATCGAAACGTTAACCAAGAAAGATGAGATTCCCTATCAAGATTACATACAAAATATCAAACGAAATAAACTCGCTTCGGTCGTAAAAGTGGCTGATATGAAGCATAACAGCGATTTGTCCAGGCTGGCAATAGTGACTGATAAGGATTTAAAACGTGTGAAAAAATATCAAGATGCCGTAGAGCATTTGTCATCATTTACCTGCGAGCAATGCCATCAAGTGAAGCCTTTGTCTGATATGTATGAAACGACAAATCGCGTTGAACGATTACTTTGCCAGCAGTGCGCAGAGAAATCCGCGGGGTAGTACGCTGGTACGTAGTCGCTGGGGTATCAGATACTAAAACGGAATGCTCAAACGCAACGACGTGAAACAGGCTTGGGACAGGGCTTGGCAAGGGCGGGGGCGTGAAATTCCGAAACGGTACCAGATACCCAGACGGAAACCTAGACGTTGAATTCTCGTTTCGCGACATTTTCTCTCGTTTCGCGACATTTTCTATTGACAATATAAATTTCATGAAATATAATTCGAACTGTCGCGATATGTTACTATAAAAGGAGGTTCATCATGAAACGATATCTTAAATTTTTCTCCGTTATAACAATTCTGTTCGTTACCATTTTTACGTTTGCTGTGACGGCATCGGCAGAAACATGTACACAGGTTATTACCGGCGGTTCAAGTTGGGCTGTCTATGGTAAACAGACTACGAGTTATGTACCCTATTGCCTAAAGCCTGTTTACGAATCGCAGGCGCTTCACACGCAAGGGTATTCAACAACAATTTCGGTTTCTAGCGCTGTGACTCTGACGGCATCTTCCAGTGTCAGCCTGACAGCTGGAGTAGATGCCGTATTTGCAGATCTTTCTATTACGATGGAGGTCGGTTCATCTGTAGCTTACACCACCGGATCATCAGTTTCTTATACGATCGGAGCATCAACAGCTTCCGGCCGGTATCGCATCGAACATATTTACCCACAGAGGCAAGTACTCCAGCAGCGCATTTTTTCAGATAGTTCGGGTGAAACAATTCAGTGGCAGTGAACTGTATCATATGCACCTAAGCTTTATGATGCCTATAGACGGCTGAATCGTTATGCAAATCCATAGAATGTAATCACTTTGACAATCCTGGAGAAGTTAATGGATATCATTCATTAACTTCTCCAGCTCCCAAGACAAAAGGTACACAGTCTATGAAAACGATCATGAAGCAAGTTGGATACAGTCTGCTGATAGCATTGTTGGGTATAATCTTTTCACTGATACCGTTATATATCATCGACAGTGAAAATCAGGATGCAAGTTCGACGACTATTATCTTTTTGATTATTTACTTAATCATAATCGTCAGTTTCTTCGGTATGAGAAGAGTTAAATGAATCTGTTTTGTCACCCGACGAGGGGGGGGAATATTGTGAGTAGAATAATAAAATGTTTTTTACGAATGACTGCACTTCTCCTACTGCTTTCTTCGTGCGCCGCGGAACCGGCAGTCACAACGTTGACATCGCAAAAGGCCACGAATGATAATCCCATCGCGCTAAAGGATAATTATTGGCACCTGGCTTGTGGAAATACCAATGTTGTTTTGTATAAGAATTTAACCGGTTCGCGCAGCATCCAATTCGAATTGGTCTCCGCTTTCCCTTTTGACCCTGATGGACTTTCTATTCAATTGGAAAGCGCTGCTCCAAATATCTCATACACTGCAGAATGCTATCGTGATGTTCAAGATACGCAAGAAGTATTCCCCTTATATATCTATCAATGTTATCAAAACATGGATTGGCAGCACCTGGCAAATCTTGCCAGAAAGAACCGTGAAAATGAGAACTCAAAAAGCGCAGCTGAATTTTTCCAGTTCCAAAATATGTTTATGGACGGGTATGCCGCACTGCGCGATCAGAACAAGCTGCCCAAATTGTACAAGTACGTTGTCGGAATAGGTTTTCATCTCGACAAATTGAGTTCGGCTGAGCAGGTTACCGCCATAAACCTGCAACTCAATGGCGAATCCAAACGCTATGTTCTAGACAATCTGATCTTGGACGGAGAAAGAGAATTTAATCTTTCAAATGCCGGCATTTCCACAACCCTTGCGATTTCTGATGCGCCTGTCAGCATTTCAAAGGACGGAACGCTCGACTTGGCCTACATCGATTTGCAGTCGACGAAATCTTACCAGTTGACAGGTTTATCATTACTGGATGATGCCACGACAAGGATCACGGACTGTTCAGTAACACTACGGAAAACAGACGGCACTCCGATCGATATGAAATGGGACGGCCAGTCGCCGATCCAGGTCTTGCCAGGAGAATCAGTCCGTCTTGACGCCAAATGCATCGATACCAGACTGGCCGGGGTCATGGAGTCAGTCATCACAAAATATATTCAAATCCAATATATAACATCAGAG
>DMJC01000106.1 GCA_003451915.1 Clostridiales bacterium | reverse complement strand
TGACAATAATTAGCTGGTCTTTGCATAATCAGTTATATATTAAAGCAAAAAATATTGTTAGTAAAGAGACCAGAGGTGAAGGGTGAAGGGTGATCACTTTGCTTCGCAAAGCTCAATTGTCGTCAAGCTTCACTTGACTTGATGATCGCCTGCAGTGAGAATTGCGCCTTCGGCGCACCCTTCACCCTTCACTTTTCACTTTTCACCTTTCACTCAACGTTAAGTGCTACCATTGCCATGTTGCCGACCATTTCGTCAACCGGCGCGCTGCGCGAGAAATCACCGATCGATTTGGCAAAGCCTTGCAGCATCGGACCGTAGGCGTTGGCATTGCCAAAGATCTGCACCAGCTTGACGCCGATATTGCCGGCTGACAGATTGGGGTAGATGATAATGTTGGCCTGACCCGCGACTTCGCTGGATTCCTTGACTTTGCGGGCTGCTACCTTGGGCACGATGGCCGAATCAAGCTGGAACTCGCCGTCAATCTTCAAATCGGGGCGACGCTCACGGCAGAAAGCTAATGCTGTACGGACTTTTTCAACCTGCGCATGCTCAGTGCTGCCTTTGGTTGAGAAAGACAGCAGGGCGACGCGGGGTTCCCAGCCAAAAAGGCGATGAATGGTGTCGGCGGTGGTGATGGCGATGTCAGCCAATTCGCTGGGATCCGGATCAGCATTGACAGCTGCGTCGGAAAAGGCCAGCAGGTTGCCCTCAGAGCCTTGCCAGCCAGGAATGTCCATGACGCCGACACTTGAAATTGTGTTAATTCCGGGTTGCGGGCCAATGTACATCTGACCGGCTAAAACAACATCAGCAGTCGCATGGTTAATACCGGCCATCATGCAATCGACTTGGCCGGCACCCAGCATGATCGTCGCCATGTTGATGCGGTCCTTCATTTTACGGATGAGTGATTTGACTGAAAAATCCTGTTTGACCGTAAAGTATTCGTTTGCCAGCTGCTCTTTCAACGCTTCATCATCGCTGTTGACAATCTCAATGTCGTCCAGCGAGATCCCCAAACCTGCTGCGCGTGTCTTCAGTTCCTCAGGATCGCCGAGCAGAACCGGCTGAATGATGCCCAGATCCTTGGCCTTACGCGCAGCCAGCAGAATGCGGTCATCATCGGTCTCCGGCAAAGCCATCCGGCGACTGAATGCCCGAGCCTTTGCAAACAATGTTTCCATGACAGATGAACTCATAAAAAAACCTCCCAAAATAAAAATCACAACTTGTTACTTAAAAACTTGCAACTCGAAACTTGTTCCTCGTTCCTTGTTCCTTGTTACTTGTTCCTCGCTACTCGCCACCACAAACGCAATCGCGTAATCCGTGTCATAAGACAATGAAATATGAATGCTGTTGACCCCTTTGGCCTCAGCCAGCTCTTTCATGCGCCCATAGAGAGTGACCTGCGGCTGACCGTCAGCTCTGTTGAGGATTTCGATCTGATCCAGCCGGATCTGGCTGTCATCGCTGCCCAGTGCTTTAAAAACAGCCTCTTTGCCAGCGAAACGGGTGCTGAAGAAGAGGATTGGATCTGGCCTGGCCTGTGCAGCCTGTTGTTCAGCCGGCGTATAGGTTTTGCGCAGAAAAGGTGAGTTTTCAGCGAGATCTTCCGGGTTGCGGCGCAGCCGGTCGATGAGCAGGATATCTGTACCAACGCCGAGGATCATATTGATTCACCTCTACCCGATTTGCTACTTATTATTATAGCAGGATCTGTTCTTCAGGATATTGTGCCATTGCACAACATTCTATCCCGCATTAATAATCGTTTGTGCTATACTGGAGCTGTAGATAGCCATTTATAAGCATATCACGACGATTGTTTCAAAGGATAATTATGGACTTTAGCACAGTAGTCAAATCATTACGCAGTATTGATATCGAGCAGGTCAGGCTTGACAACCCGATCGGCGAGCTATGGAGCGTACAACAAATCACAACAGCCGATCAACGCTTCCAGCCTGATATTCTTTATCTGGGTCGGCTCAGTCAGTTGGATCGGCCGATCGGCCAGCCGGCAGGTCCGATCAATCTGCTGTTACTCAAAGACGGCACATTACCTGACAGTCTTCTGTCGATAACCGGATTGAATCTGGCTCTGCTGCCCGAAAGCACAATTTTAAACGATGTGTTTCCGCGTTTGCAGACTGTTCTGCTGGACAGCAGCCGGATCGTCAGCGGGATGGGTGTTCTGCTGGATGCCCTGCTCGAGGACAAGGGCCTGCAGCAGTTAGCCGATGCAGCAGCTCAGGTTTTTCAGATGCCGGTTTTAATCACAGACAGCAGTTTCAAGTATCTGGCTCATGCTCGCGGTGGGCCTAAATCACCTGAATTTAACGAACTCGATGTCCGGTCGGGATATATTGCCGACAGTCTGGTGCAGGAAATCCAGGAACGGCGGATTGACGAGCAGATTCGCAATGCCGGCAAACCAATACTGATCCGCAGCAATCGCGGTGATGAGTATCTGGTTTCATCAGTGTCAATAAACCATGTTGAGGTTGCCCACATCAGTCTGCTGACTGGTGGCCGGCCTGTCGGCGGTGTCGAGCGTGAGATGCTGCGCCGTTTCAGTCAGGTCGTTGCCACTGAGTTACAGAAAAATAACTTCTTCAAGGTTAATCGCGGCACCCCCCATGCCAGTTTCCTGGCTGATCTTTTCGAAAATAAAATCAATACATTGATTGATGCCCGTAAACGGTTGTCATTACTCGGCTTCAGTCTGAAGAAGGTCCAGCAGGTGATCAGCATCAGCATTCGAGACCATATTGCCTCAGAAGGCCGGCTGCAGATGATCATGAATCAGCTGCGCAAACTGATCCCCGACAGTATTCAGATGATTTACCTGGGCGATCTCGTCTTTCTGGCCAGCCGCAGCGCGCCGCAGGGACTGTCTGCTGACGAACTGGGTGAGCTCGCTGATTTTCTGCAGGCCAGCAAGCTGACCGCCGGCCTTAGCAGCCGATTCACGGATATTCTGGATGCCAGACGCCATTATATCCAGGCCCGGCGAGCTGCGGTTCTAGGTGTTGGCAGCGCTGGTGACAAGTCTTTGCACATTTACGAGAAGCTGCTGGCTGAGCAGCTGGCCGAGGCCTGCAAAGAGCGCTTGCCGCTGACAGATCTTATCCACCCGGCTCTGCCGATGCTCCAGCTGGCTGACCGGCAACAGGATGGCGTGCTGCTGGAAACACTGCGCGTTTATCTGCAGTGTGCGCGTAATCCGACGCGGGCGGCGGCGGCTTTGGCAATCCACCGCAACACGTTGTTTTACCGGATCAATCGCATCGCCACACTGACCGGCATTGATTTTGAAGACGGCGATGAGCTGATGCGCTTGTCACTTTCATACAAACTGATGGCTAACAGCGAATGAACAGGTCACTGTCAATGGCTCGCAGGTGGTTCTGCATCTCATGGGTTCCGAAAAGCGCGTCGCGATAGTTGACCAGCTCGATGCGATGATCGATGATCCACTGCTTAACCGCCGGCGAGCACAGTGCTTCAGCGTCAATCAGCCTGGCGAATAAAAAATTACGGCTGAATCTGCCAGAATCACCTTGGCGGTAAACGAAATAATCCAGGCTGCCGGGATGCCAGGCTTGAACAATCACATCATCGTCGGCGA
>DMJC01000268.1 GCA_003451915.1 Clostridiales bacterium | reverse complement strand
GAATAAAGCAAAGCGATATTCATGCTGGTCAGACCGGCATTTAACTCATCCATGGGAGTGACAAAAAAGATTGCGCCGACGACCAGCTGGTTTGACCCGAAACCGACCTTAATGGGCACACCGATAAACATCACCTCGCGGTTGCCTGAGCCGCGCGGTATTTTTTCAATAAACCACAACGAAGCATAATCGCCGGTCAGCAGCGTTTCCAGATGGCTGTCAATCTGGTTCTGAATGACTTGCCGGGCTGCCGTGTCACTATCGGGAAGCGATGTGCTGCGAATTTCGCCCGTGATGCCGTCTACGACAAAGACCCAGGCATCAAACAGCTCGAAAGACGATTCGAGGAGTGAGTTAAAAAAGAAATCACCCGATAAAAAACTATGCGAAGCCAGGTCAGCGATGGCTTCGGCCTTGGGTTGCATGTCACGGACTTTGATCTGTGTAAAAATCGGTCTGGACACCAGAGAATAGAGGATCGCCGTCAATGCTGTCCACAAGAGCAAAGCCAGGATGAGAATGGTCAGCACACGCCGGAAGAAGATGCTCTTGTTCATGGTCAGCGGGTAACCTCAAATTTGTAGCCGACACCATAGACAGTGATCAGTCCCCAGGTAGCAGACTCATGGGCAATTTTCTGGCGGATGCGCTTGATATGCGTATCGACTGTGCGGGTATCGCCGAAATAATCATACCCCCAGACCTGGGACAGGATCTGTTCGCGATCCATGACCTGGCCGGGGTGAGAAGCCAGCAAGTGAAGGATTTCAACCTCTTTCGGGGTGCAAGGCACGACCTCGCCGGCAACCTTGACCTGGTAATTATCGAGGCTGATCTCCAATCCGTCAAAGCGGAGGACACCGTTGCTGTCAGGTCCGGATTCATTANNCTGTCAGCATGATGATCGGCACATTGCTGCGCCGGCGGATTTCGCGGCAGACCTCGGTTCCTGACAATTTCGGCATCATCAAGTCGAGAATGATCAGGTCAGGATGGTTTGCTTCAGCCAGGCGCAGGGCTTGCTCGCCATCATAAGCTGAGCTGTGTGTGTATCGTTCAGCGGACAGATAAAGGCCAAGTGACTCGTGTACAACCCGGTCATCATCGCAAATCAGTATATGCGGAACTTTCGCCATATCAAAGACACCTGCCTTGCTTGATATCTTGTATTTCAACACCATTATAACCGATTTGGGCATTTTTAAGGAATAAATGACACGATTGTTCATAATTTAGTATCCGGCGAATTCTATGCTATAATGAGCGGGACCGGATGCAGTGCCTTGATCTGGCATTGGCCGGAATGATCNNTGTACCTGGCTGACCGTTGGCTTGACTATGAATTGATTGATGCCGGTGATGGCGAAAAACTGGAGCGCTGGGGGGATGTTGTCTTACAGCGGCCTGATCCGCAAGCCATCTGGCCCCATGGAGCCTGGCCAAAGCCGGATGCCCTTTATCACCGCAGTTCAAGTGGCGGCGGCTATTGGCAGAAGAACCGGGCCCATCCTGCTGCCTGGGAAATTCAATACCCCGGCGTGGTTAAAAATCTGACATTCCGGATTGAGCCGACTGGCTTTAAACATACAGGATTGTTCCCGGAACAAGCTCCCAACTGGGATTTTTGCGGAACCGCGATCAGCCAGGCACTTGCGGCGGGACGGCAGTCGCGGATTCTGAATCTTTTTGCTTACACGGGTGCTGCAACGGTAGCCTGCGCAGCAGCCGGCGCTGCCGAGGTCGTCCACCTGGATGCCTCAAAAGGGATGAATGCCCGGGCGCGGGAAAACCTGGCATTGTCTGGCCTTGAAGGCAGTCTGGTGCGTTTTTTTACCGATGATGCCCAGAAATTTGTTGAACGGGAAGAAAGACGCGGCCGCCGCTATGATGGCATTATTATGGACCGCCCGGCTTACGGCCGCGGGCCTTCGGGTGAGCTATGGAAGCTTGAAGATGCTCTTTATGGGCTTGTCGAACGCAGTGCTGCGCTGCTTTCTGATCAGCCGCTGTTCTTCTTGATTAATTCGTATACGACCGGACTGGCGCCAACTGTGCTGGCAGATATTCTGAACCTTGTTGTCAAACCGGCACATGGCGGCCGGACCGAAGCCGAGGAACTCGGCTTGCCGGCGACCGGCCGTGACTTGATTTTACCATGCGGCTGCACCGGGCGCTGGCAGCCCTGATGAATACATTGCCACAGATTGTTTTTGAAGATAATCACCTGATCGTTGCTGTCAAACAGCCTGGTGTTTTGTCGCAGGCGGACGGCAGCGATTCGCCGGATATGCTGACTTTACTCAAACAAGACATCAAAATCCGTTATAACAAACCAGGTGAGGTATTTCTCGGACTGGTTCACCTGCTGGATCAGCCCGTTGGCGGCCTGATGGTATTTGCCCGCACTTCCAAAGCAGCTTCTCGTTTGTCCCAGCAGGTTCGCGATCATCAATTTGCGAAAATTTATCTGGCTGTTGTCCAGGGACGACCGATTCATGATCGCGGTACGCTTCAGGATAATCTGCTCCAGGATGCCGCAACCCGCCAGGTCCGCGTCGTTCAGGCTGGTTCGGGCCAGACGGCCAGTCTGGATTATTATGTGATCAGTCAACGGCCAGAAATCAATTTAGCGCTTTTAGCCATTCACCTGCACACCGGCCGCGGCCATCAGATCCGTGTACAGCTGGCCAGCCGAGGCTGGCCGGTTGTCAATGATTATCGCTATGGATCTGGAGCAAAAAACGATCGGAAAGCTGATATTGCTTTAATGGCTGCCGGATTAGGATTTTCACACCCTATCAGCCGACAATGGATGCAATTTTCATCCTGTCCGCCGCAAAATGAGCCTTGGACTGCTTTCCCTGCAGTAGACTATTCTGATGTTTTCAAATATTTTACAAAACCACTCTGATTGCATCACGCACCAAAGATCAGTATAATTATATTGTCCATTCAAGGCATGCCTTAATTCGTTTCAATGACAAAATGACAGCAACAGTCCCATATAAGGGACAGAAGGAGGCAATCAATGTCAAATCTCAAAGGAAGTAAAACGCTCAACAACCTGATGAAAGCCTTTGCCGGTGAATCCCAGGCGCGCAATCGTTACACGTATTATGCATCTGTTGCTAAAAAAGAGGGATTCAATCAGATCTCGGATATTTTTCTGACGACAGCCGAAAATGAAAAAGAGCATGCCAAGGTCTTTTTCAAGCATATTGACAGTGGCCTGGGCGGCACGCATGAAGGTGTACCTATCGAAATCACGGCAACTTACCCTGTAGCTTATGGCAGCACCTATGAAAACCTGATCGCCGCTGCTGCCGGTGAGCGCGAGGAATGGTCGCAGATTTATCAGAATTTCGCTGAAACTGCGGAACAAGAAGGATTCCGTGATGTCGCTGCCAGTTTCCGCATGATCGCCAAAGTTGAAGCTCATCATGAGGCCCGTTATCTGAAACTGGCCGAGAATGTTAAAAAAGATCAAGTGTTCAGCAAACCGACAGCAACAGCCTGGATCTGCGGCAACTGCGGTTATGTGCACGAGGGCATGTCAGCACCGGAAATCTGCCCGGCCTGCAAGCATCCTAAAGCTTATTTTGAACTACTGTGCGACAACTTTTAAAGGTGAAAAGTGAAGAGTGAAGGATGAAGGGTGAAGAATGA
>DMJC01000202.1 GCA_003451915.1 Clostridiales bacterium | reverse complement strand
AGCAGGACTGCAGGGATGAGACAGGATAACGGATAACAGATAACGGATAACGGATAACGGATAACGGATAACGGATAACAGATAACGGATAACGGATAACGGATAACGGATAACGGATAACGGATATGGGTGAAGGGCCAAGGGTGAAGGGTGGTTTGACGGGGTATGTCGGCCGGCATGAGGCGTCGGTCCGTGAACGGCTCTGGGCGCCGCTGACGCAGGATGAGCTGTCAGATTTGCTTGACGAACACCTGGTCAAGATCAGCTGGCTGCAGCATGAGCGGCTGGTTCATCTTTTGGTGACAATGCTCTTTGCGCTGATTCTGATGCTGCTCGTCGGCTTCCTTTTACTCCTGCCGACACCTGGTGTCTGGCTCCTGGTAATGGCTCTTTTGGTACTTGGATTACTGGTTGCCTATGTTCTGCATTATTTCCGTTTGGAAAACAGTGTTCAGCGCTGGTATGCCCTGGCCGATGAAATCCGGACCCGAATGCTTGAGGAAACTGAAGGATAATATGGTGCAATTAATTCTCAGCAGGATGATGTTTCCATGATAATCGAAAAAACAGATTTATAATAGAGCTGGATTATGGTAAGGGGGGAATTTACGGTGAGCCGAAAATTGTCTGTTCTGATTGCCCTGTTGTTGATCATGACCTTTACCCTGACCGCCTGCAGTCTGATGAAGCCTAAAACGGTTCTCACTCCAGAAGATTTTCAAACGAAAATGGAGGCAGCAGGTCTGGCCGTCGAAGATGCCACAGACCAATTTGAAGAGGAAACCTTGGATCTCCTTTTAATCGCTTATAATGACGATTTTCAGATTGAGTTTTATGTGATGGATACTGATGCCCATGCTGAACAAGCTTTTGCCGGCAATGTGCAGAACTTTGAGGAATTATCGGGTGTCAAGTCGACAACCAAAACCAATGGCAGCAATTACAATACCTTCGTCATGACCCTGGGTGAACAATACGCGATCGTTTCACGCGTCGACAACACATTCATTTATATAGATGAACAGACCGAAGACCGGGATGCCATCAAAGAACTGATGAAAACACTGGGTTATTAATGAAAAAGGGGAGCGACTTGCTCCCCTTTAAAAACTATTGAACTGCTTTTGGATCAGGCCCGTTTTTTCTTGCTCGGATGCCTGGTCACGAAAATAACCCCAGATATGAAGTGCCGTGTTCTCAGCATGACCCGGCGAGATCTCCTGAGCCAATGCATGCTCTAGCACAGGATATTTGTAGCGGGCCCATTCCTGTTCCAAAGCTGAACGACGCGGCGCTGGCTGTATCGCTAACTGGCACTTGACCGCTGACAGGTTTTTGTCCTTGACCTCTAACATGACATCAAGATCAGGCTGTTCAATTTCGGCTATATATGTGAGAAATTCACTCAGTTTAATTGTTGAAGAATGTGACCCGCCTTTTTTATTAATATCCGATTTTACAGGTCCTGTAAGTGGTGCCGGGTACCCCAAGGGTCAGAAACGCATAACCACATCGAACCAAACCGCCACCCCCAAACCAGCAAAGTGATTCTGGTGAAATCAGGCCTGTCTCCGCCTCATATCGGGTAAATATGACAAAAAAGCTCTTGTCTATGGTCAGATTCGCACATGGCATGCAGATATACCAACATTGTATCATGGGGTTTGAGATCATGCCGCATATTGATGAGGCAGATCGTAAAAAGGGGAGAACCTCATGCAAGAAAGCCATAGCGAAAACCTGCCATTATGCTTGATGATCAATGGCCGGACAGGCCCGATTGTGACTGACGAATGTCAGCCGGTCTTCACAGTATGGCTGGATGGCCGCCAGGCCCTGCTGGAATGGACGGTCATTCTTCTCAGCACTGAAGGCACTCAGATATGGCGAAAAACAAACGGCGATACCTATTCGCTGTCAGTTGCTTATGATGGTCCTGCGCTGATACCGCAGACGCGGTATCAAGTGATAGCCGACCTGATCGATAGGACTGGCCAGGTCACCAGACTCAGCTCTGTTCTGGAAACCGGGCTTATGGGACAAAACTGGCGGGGCCGGTGGATTGAACCAGTCCAGCAGCCCGCTATCCGTGAAAAAGAAGTCACCATGATGGTTATCCTGACGCCCGGCCCCGGCCATCTGGGTGGCCATACACGGCTGCGGCCGTCCGAAGACCTGCGTAAAACCTTTCACTGTGACAGCAAACCTCGGTCAAGCCGGCTTTACATCTCAGCCCATGGTGTCTATGAGCTTCAGATTAATGGCCAGAAAGCCGGACCCAACTGTCTGGCTCCCGAAACATCAGCTTATCCGAAAATTTTGTACTATCAGACGCATGATGTGACCGCAATGCTGCATCCTGGCGAAAATACGATCAATATTCGCCTGGGCGATGGCTGGTGGATCGGCCGGCTCGGTTTCGGAGGTGACAGCTGTCAATATGGTGACCGCCTGGGACTGATCCTGCAGCTTGAAATGATCGAAGCTGACGGGTCCAAGATGATCATTGGTTCGGATGAAAGTTTTCTATGCCGACGATCGTCTACCGATTATGCCGACCTGTTCATTGGAGAACGCCAGGATCTTGCTGATCCCGTTGAAGAACCCTGGCAACGCTGCAGCGTTTCAGATTTCCAGACTGACAACCTGATCGCCCAGCCGACGGAGCCGGTTCAGGAGCTGCGGGCTTTAAAGCCTGTGATTTTTCCCACGACGCCAAACGGGGATCTGCTGGCTGATTTTGGCCAGGTTCTGGCTGGCGTTGTCTGTTTGACGGTTGACTGCCTTGAAAAGACCGAAATTACACTTGACCATAGCGAAGTTCTTGATCAGCACGGCAATTTTTTTCGCAATATCATCGGCCGCAACAAAGACCAGCGCGATGTTTTCATTGTGCCAGCCGGGTTAACAA
>DMJC01000208.1 GCA_003451915.1 Clostridiales bacterium | reverse complement strand
GTATAACCCAGCTTGACCATCGCACTTTCATAAGCTTCTTTGGTCGTCTTGACACCGAGGTTGACCGGCCGGAACAGACCGGGCAACAGGAAATAGACAGCTGCACCGGCGCCGATGAGCAAAACCAGAACAATGATAAAAGCTGTCAGGCAACCATGACGTTTCTTGGGTTTCGCGACCGGCGGCGGCATCTGGCTGTAAGGCGGCTGCGCGTAAACAGGCGGCTGCGCATACTGCCCCGGCGCCTGCTGAACTGGCGGCGGCGGCGCTGCCTGCATCGGTGCACCGCAATTAGGACAGTTGACAGCTTGATCTGAGACTGAAGAACCACAATTCCGACAAAACACAAAAACTCCCCCTCAACACCCGTAACTTGTTCCCCGATCCTTGTTCCCCGTTCCTTGTTACTCGTTCCCTGTTCCTTGTTACTTTTTACTTGTTCCCCGTCATCCGTACCGGAATCCACACCTCACAACGGTAATCGGCTGCCCGGGTGTCACCGTCATAGTAAACTTCCATATCCGGTGTGCCGGCGTGCTGATAACCGCTGGCTGGCAAAACCTGGGCAAAGATTTTCTGCCAGACATCTTGAATTGCTGCCGGCAACGGGCCGATCGATTCGAAAATCATCCATTCTGAGGCCGGGATTTCCAAAGTTGTCAGACCGGGCTCTTGCGGCTCGGCAGTAACTTCAGCGCCAACCAGGTACTCAAAAGTTCCGTCTGACTGCAGGCCATAGCAGACGCCAAGCAAGGCATCGCCAATCTGATGCGATTTCATCAGGCGAAGCAGTTCTTCACTGGTACCGTCCTGATTACATTTCGCCCAAAAAGCGGATATCGTTCCAGCGTATTTGTTCTCTTCCTGGGTTGTCAGCAGCGATTTGCCGGTCACGATAAATGCCGGCTTTCGTACTAATTTGTATGTCATTTTTATCCCCCCATCCTGCTGATTCTATTGTAATGCCTGCGGAAGTTTAATGCACGCTTTGCTGCTGAAAATAGGCAAATTTTAAGGTAACCACAGCTCATTGGGCGTTGAAAGGCCTTGTAATTGTGACAATCGTTCGATTGTTGAAAATTGGCTGATTTCTTCAGCTGTGAATTCATAGGCCTGACCATGATCAGATACAAAAGTAAACTGGATACCGGACGGTTTAGCCTGCCAGACCTGCAAAACTGCGCCATCACCGAAGTCGAAAACAATGGCATTGCCAACAGCCTGAACTTCGTCATCGAGAATAAAACCGCCGGCTGTGATTAGCTTATAGATCCTGACCGCATTTTCAGGATGGACCCTGATGCTCATATTATCATAATCGGCTCGCAGGCAATTGTTCTGCTGAGCATAAGCTGAGCTGCGGGCATAATCGGCCTTAAAAGAACGATATCGGAAAAAATGGCCGCCTGACCAGATGATACTGGCGATAAAAGCTGTGATCATGATAAAAGGTATCACTGCAATAATGATAAGTTTGACTGTTGACTGCTTCACATGGCTGCACCTCTGATTATTTGGCAATCAAATCAATAGCTGCCTTCAGTGTATCAGAATCGATTGCGCCTTGGTAGCCGGTTACCGCAAAACCTTCGGCGTCAATGAAAATTGTTGTCGGAATTGAAGCGATGCCATATTTATCGGCTGCATCGAGCTTGAGGTCGAAATAAATCGGGAAGGTGAAGCCCTGTTCATCAACATAAGCCTGGCCTCGCTCCTGTGTTTCCCGTGATCCATCGGTCAGGTCGACCATCATGAAGACAACATCATTTTTGACCTCAGCGTAAATATCATTAAAGTGCGGCATTTCGCTTTTACAGGGAGGGCACCAGGAGGCCCAGAAATTCAACACGACAGGCTTACCGAGAAAATCTGACAGTTTAACCTCATTACCCTGCGCATCATAGACGGTAAAATCGGGCGCGACGATGCGGTCGTCGCTTGTTTCGGCAATCACATCATCGGGTTTATTTTTTTCAATCAAGGCATTGTAAGCCAGATAAGCACCGCCGATGAAAAGGACAAAGGCTGCAATGGCGATGATGATTTTGAGTTTGCTGTTCATGAAAACCTCCTACAGGGATAGCAGATTGAGCAGGCGGCCCATCAGGCCGGTAGCCATTAAGATGCCGACGATGACGAGCAATCCGCCGGACACCAGGTTGACAACGCGATAGTGGCGCTTGATAAAAGCAAAGGCACCTTTAAGTTTGCCGATCAGCAGTGCGCTGACGATAAAGGGGATGCCTAGCCCGAGGGAGTATACCAGCAACATCAGGATTCCTTTGGCGGTTTGTCCGCCAGAAGCGGCCAGCATCAGGGCTGATCCGAGAAAAGCACCGACGCAGGGCGTCCAGCCGACCGAAAAGACCATGCCAAATAAGAACGATGATATGAAGCCTGGTTTGTGCGACTTAAAATTGTGCTGCCGGGTTGTGTTGATGCCTGGCAGGCGGATGATTTCCATGAAGTTCAGGCCAAAGAGAATAACTATGACGCCGAGCACGATGTTGACAACCGTACTGTATTGGCGTAGCAGTCCGCCGACAGCGCCGGCAAAAGCGCCCAGCAGAACAAAAACGATGGTGAATCCGCTGACAAAGCCTAAGGCATTGACCGCCGCGGTACGTTTGTTGCTCTCAAGATCCTGCCCGGCAAAATAAGACAGATAAACCGGCAATAAGGGCAGCAGGCAAGGCGAAACAAAGGTGATGATTCCTTCGAGAAATGCGATCAGATAATCCATGCTTTGTATTTCCTCCTGCGAACCAGCCTGGTACGAACATTATATTTGAAATATACTGCTTGCCCAAGCCCTTGTCCGTGATAAAATTACAGATGCCGTGGTGTCATTCGAAATTATATATGAAGAGAGTAAATATGCCGGCAGATAGTCTCAGAATTCAATATCGTCATCCCGCTAAAGCGCCGATCCAATTGCTTATAGAAGGCAACCGGATTACGATTGACTGCTGTGTCCGTCATAACTGGCGTTCACTGCAAGTATCGGCTGATGATGGCGAGTGTCCGGCCGACCTGATCGAAGCGGGAATCCAGCAGGCTTGGTCCGGCCTCTATCAGCTGGACTGGCCTGGATTTGCTGAGCCGGTATCCGTGGAGGTTGTTTTTCATCGCGATGAGCGCCGCCGCCCGGTTAAGATAGGCCTGCATCGCTTGTTTTTAATGCCGGCGCATGTGATCAGCCCGCTTTGGCGCCGCCTGTGGGGCGTTTTTAAAACAAGCCAATTTGAAAGCATGGGCACCAACTGGAGCTTGCAGCATCCTGGCCGCATGGTTTTGCCGCTCGGATTGGACACTGATCAGCTCAAAAGCATCGCAGCCCACGAAGCCGGACATCTATTCGGCCTGGGTGATGCTTATGCAGCCATTTACCGG
>DMJC01000222.1 GCA_003451915.1 Clostridiales bacterium | reverse complement strand
CCGGGGATCAGAACCAGTAAAGCCAGAAGCTGCGGCAGCGCGCTGATGTAGCCAATTTGATCATCAGTTGCGCCCATGCGCGAAGCAAACATTTGTGTAAAGCCGGTTGCCAGGTTACCGACGATCGCGGCAAGTAATCCTTCGATAGCCAGCGTCGCTGACAGATGGGGCGACGAGCCTTCGTTAAGTGAAGGGAAAAACCTTTGCCTGGCCCAGCTGATGATCTGCCGATAGTACATCGTCATTGACCTCCAAACGATATCCCTGATCTAATGCTACCATAAATTCATCAGTTCAAGCTATTTGTTTAGCTTTTCAGCTTGCCGTGAGATCTTCAGGCATAAACAGATTCCGGTGCTGATGCTGTCAGCTCGCGGTGAAGAGTATGACAAAATCCATGGCTTTGAACTGGGCATTGATGACTATGTCGTTAAGCCCTTTTCGCCCAAAGAACTGATGATGCGGATCAATGTCCTGATTACCCGTCACAATAAAGTGCAAAAGCAGCCGGAACGCGATGTGGCAACTTTCGCGGGGCTGACCGTCGATTTTACCGGCCGCATGGTCTTCATCGATGGTCAGAAGATCGATCTTTCACCCAAGGAATATGACCTGCTCTTTTTCCTGGTCCGCAATCGCAGCATCGCGCTGACGCGGGAGCGGCTGTTGTCTGAGGTCTGGGGGTATGACTTTTTTGGCGATGACCGAACACTGGACACGCATATCAAACTTTTGCGCAGCAGTCTGGGCGAATACCGGAAATTCATTGTCACCTTAAGAGGGGTGGGCTACCGTTTTGAAACTTGAAAAGCGCCGGCTGGGCGTTAAATGGAATCTCTTTTTATCCTTCCTGCTGTTTTCTGGCGTACTGCTGGTTCTGTCTGGCTGTTCCAGACAGTTTTCCTCGATGATTTTTACAAGGCGATCAAACGCAATTCGATAGAAAGCTCAGCCAAAACGATTGTCGCCAATATTGAAAATGAAGATTTGCCCACGCTGCTGGATCGGCTGGCGGAGAATAATGATGTCTATATTCTGATTCTCGATAATAAAGGCAGCAAGCTGCATGAAGCTGTTAATGTTCGTGAAAGCCTGATTGCCATGATGCCGCCCGACCGTGTCATGGATTATTATAAATTAGCAGTCGCTGACAGCGATGGTGCGGTGCTCGACTTGATTGACCTGAGTGGTTTCCGCAATGACCGTTACAAACCGGACAAATTTACCGGGCCTGTGCCGGGTCCGGATGAGGGTATGGGAGAGTCGATGATTTACGGGCAGGTCGTTACTTTGAGTGACGGCAGTCAGGAGTTTATCCTGCTCAATGCAATTCTGACGCCGGTTTCGGGTACGGTCGATACTTTGCGTACGCAGTTGCTGATTGTCACAGCGATTCTGGTGATTCTTTCGCTGGGGCTGGCCCTTTTGCTTTCACGGCGCGTAGCCCGGCCAATCGTCGGGATCAATGAGCGTTCCAAGGAATTGGCGAAAGGTAATTATAATATCAAATTCACTGCCGAAGGTTATAAAGAGATCGCCGAGCTGGCTGACACTTTAAATCATGCAGCTGTGGAACTGAACAAGGTGGAAAGCTTGCGGCGCGAGCTGATTGCCAATGTTTCCCATGACTTGCGCACACCCTTGACGATGATCAGCGGTTACGCCGAGGTCATGCGGGACTTGCCGGGTGAAAACAATCCTGAAAATATTCAGGTCATTGTTGAGGAAGCTCGCCGGCTTACGGGCCTGGTCAATAACTTGCTTGACATGTCACGTTTGCAGTCCGGCAACCAGAAACTGGACATGATAACATATGATTTGACTGCCGCAATCCGTTCAATTATGGATCGTTATGGCAAACTGATTGATCAGGAAGGCTTCAACTTGACTCTGGATGCCATTGAAGATGCCTGGGTTACGGCCGATGAACTTCGCATTGATCAGGTGATCTATAATCTGATCAACAATGCAATCAATTACGCCGGTGATGACAAAACTGTTCTCGTCAGACAGGTGTTGACCGCTGACCATGTCCGCATTGAGGTGACTGATCACGGTGATGGAATTGCTGCAGATCAGTTGCCCTATATCTGGGACCGCTATTACAAAGGTGAGAAAAACCACCGTCGGGCTTTGGTGGGCTCCGGGCTGGGTTTGTCGATCGTCAAGACCGTGCTGGAACAACACCAGGCGCATTATGGCGTCAACAGTCAGCTGGGACAGGGCACAACCTTCTGGTTTGAGTTACTGTTGGCGGAAAAAGACAGCTGATAATCAGGGTGCTTCTTTAGATAGACTCCGCAGGCGATCGAGCTGGTCAGTAATCAGCTCTTTTGCCTGGGACTGGGCCAGATTTAACTTCTGCCACCGCGGATTTTCAGCATTTTGTATATTATCAAGCCTCTCGATCAATTGTCGGGCGATAATCCCTGCAATACCCCGATCCTTAACTTCGGTCAGGTTCAGCATAGCCGGGACAGCACTGCTGGACAGTTCCTTGAAAAAAGATGTGTCAATCTGGCCGACAGCCAGGTAACGATCAACATTATGACGGGCAATCCAGGCATCGCTGTTGACATGGTTGAGTGCAACAAGTGACAGCAGAACTGCGGCGACAACTGTTTTGAATAGCGGGAACCTGGCCTGGAATTCCTTGATGAGCAGTAATATAAAAATTATCAGCTGCAGCAACATGAAGGCTGTCACCCAGAAACGTTGCAGAGACAAGCCATAGGCGTCGATATACATTTTCATGCGGAACATGGCGGAGGCCCATTGCACCAGACTGCCAGCCAGCAATAAAAGTGATTCGACCCGGACAGCCAGACCGGCTGCCCCGCGACGGTCGGTGCCTTTGACAGCCAAAAGTACCAGAATCAAATTGATGAAGCTGACACCAGCCAGCTCGAAAAAGCCGCTGCGTGCATACTCGGCATAGGTCAGGTCATCCGGCAAAATGGCCTGGAAAGCACCAGTCAGATAGGTCACCTGGATAACTGCAAAGAGGATATAGAGCAGATTGATACAGCTCAGGAAGGTGATCAGGATTGTTTTATCAATCCGAAAACCTTTAGTTGTTGAATCAATTCGGTTGAAAGCAGAGCCATCCTGGTCAATAAAACGTTGTTTGATATATCCTGAGTACATAAAACTAAAGATAAACGGAAACAGAATCAACGCCAAGAAAAGCTGCGTGAAGAACTCATTGAGTGACAAATTGGCCAGCAACTGGCTGGTTATCCTGGCAAATACTTGATCGGCCGAGGCCAGCAGGCTGCCCGAAA
>DMJC01000107.1 GCA_003451915.1 Clostridiales bacterium | reverse complement strand
GCTGGTAATAAAGTGAAATCGGCAAATTCGGATCCACAGCAGTCCTCCTGGCCAGGTGTCTGACTCAAGCTTTGTGTTAACACCTGACATTTTTAGCTATTATCAGAATATCACACTTGTTATATCCATTTCTACAGTATTTTCGCATGATTTCTCATGAAAGTCCCAAATATACTATCCCATGCCAATCAACCCGGACCGGTTCGGAACGTAGCGACTCACGAAGGAAAAGAGAACTTCCGTAATTTTTGCAGATTCACTTTACAAGGCGGTGAGGTTACGTTATAATTGGTCATAACAATCTAACAACCTATCCAATTTAATCAATTGTGTCAACAAGTTATTATGATGTGAGGAGAATGACTATGAACCAGACTTACCGGGAAATGAAGGAGCAATATGCCGCTCTAAAGCAAACCGAAGCCTATTTTCACCAGCAAGCCGATGTTATCCGGGCTAAGGTCCGGGCTTTCAATCCTGCTGCCCTGGTTTTCATAGGTTGCGGTTCCGGTTTCTGTCTATGCCAGTCTGCTGAACTTTCTGCCAGGCTGTCTTTGAAAATTCCTGCCTATGCCATTCCGGCCGGGGATTTGATGCTGCGTGCTGAATATTATGCACCGATGTTCGCCAACAGTCTGATCGTCGCGCCAACCCGCTCCGGCAGCACCAGCGAACTGATTCTGGCCATCAATGCCGTCCGGAAAATCAGCTATGTTGAAGTCATCGCCATTGCCTGCGTTGAAGACTCCGCAATTGCCAAGATTGCCGACCTGACCCTCTGCCTGCCCTGGGCATATGATTGCAGTGTCTGTCAGACCCGATGCGTGACCAACCTTTACGCGGCCAGCCTGATGCTGACCCGCCTGTTGGCCGGTGACGATTCCTTGGATACTCAGATCAATCAAGTTATCAAGCGCGGCCCAGCTTTCCTGGAAAACATAGAACCCCGCTTGAACGAAATCGCCGCCATGGATTGGGACAATGTCCGGATTCTTGCTGATGGCGAAATGAGCGGCATCGCCAGCGAAGGCGTCATGGCGTTTTGCGAGATTGCCCAGATCGCGGGGAGCCACTACCATTTACTGGATATCCGCCACGGTCCGATGGTGCTCGTCAATGAAAAGACACTGGTCATTGCCGCCCTTTCCGATGATCATGGCGAACAACAGGTCAAGGTTATCAGAGAATTGGTTGAACGCGGAGCAATTGTCGTGACATACCGCGACCAGGCCGGCGAGACAATCCCTGGTGTAGCTGCCGAAATTGAATCCGGCCTGAGTCTGGACAACCCGGTCCAGGGCATCCCGTTCATCAACCTGTCCCAGATTCTGGCCCTCGCCAAAGCCAGGCACCTTGGCATCAATCCTGACAGCCCCGCAGGGATTGTCGCCTGGGTCAACCTGGGCTGACCCATCGTTTGATTTGAGGTTGCATCATGCATCATCAGCTTGCCAATCTGACCCTTTATCGCCATATTATTGATGATAAAGTGGTTCGTCTTTTATCCGGAATCACCCGGGCCATTGAAAGCGGCGACCATGACTTGCATGATCTGGTCGACCCGTTGCATTCAGCCATCCATCTGCTCGTCAACTTCGCTGCACGCCTAGGCCTATCGGGGAATTTGTGGCAGAATTACCTGTGTTATTTGATTGCATCCGATGAAAATGCCTTCAGCTTGTCTCATGAGCGTCAACACCCCCGGGAAAGCAGCATCAACGTTCTGGCCAGAATCGACATGGCCACGTTGCAGGAATTGATCAAACTGAATCTGAAACCATTTGCCAATATGCTTCATCCGGAAATCCGAAATGAGTTGATGAATTTTTCCGGGCCAACAGTCGGCAATGATTGCCTATGGCATGCAAAAAACCGGTTGTCCGAACTGATCACGCAATTATGTCAAGCCGAAAACAGTGAAATGATGTTGAAATATGTTGCAGATTACCACGCCCGCTATGGCGTCGGCATGTTTGGACTATCCAATTCCTTCCGCGTCCGCATCATTCATCATGATGTCAGTTTCGAGATGATTGCAAACCCGGCCGAGATTGTGCTCGATGATCTGGTTGGCTATGACAATCAAAAGGAGAGGCTGGTTAAAAACACTGAAAGTTTCCTGCGAGGTCTGCGGGCTAACAACCTATTGCTATATGGCGACAGCGGAACAGGCAAATCAACCTGCATCAAGGCTATCCAGCATATGTACCGCGACCGGGGCCTGGTTGTGATCGAGGTCAACAAAAACCAGCTTCAATACTTTCCGTCAATCATCAACATGATCAAAAACCGGAACTACCGGTTCATTATTTTCATGGACGATTTGTCATTTGATGATGGCGAATCCGAATTCAAATATCTCAAAGCCCTGATCGAAGGCGGCATTGAAACGATGCCAGACCATATCCTGATCTATGCCACATCAAACCGCAGGCATCTGGTCAAGGAGAACTGGACCGACCGCACGGACATGGTTCGCGAGGGCGATGACATCCATTATTCGGATAC
>DMJC01000301.1 GCA_003451915.1 Clostridiales bacterium | reverse complement strand
TCAAGGGTTTCAGCAGTCCGGTCGTCGGTGACGCAGACCTGCTGGTCGTTCCCAACATCACAACCGGTAACGTTCTGGGCAAATGCCTGCAATATTCTGCCGGAGCCAAAATGGCGGGCATTATTGTCGGCGCACAGATACCGATTGTACTGACCTCCCGGGGTGCATCTTCAGAAGAAAAATATCTTTCACTGGCTCTGGCAGCCATGGTTTACACAACAGCCAGCGCCATGGCCAGGACAGGATCCTGAAATCATGCAGCGCTTATTCTGTTAAGCTAGACTGGACAAACCTTTTTTGTGTATAATCAAAGCAGTGTTTGACCGTGGCGCCAAGTGAGAAGAACCCAGCTTCGCAGCCGGAAAGAGCGTATATGAAAAGAATTTGTGATACCCTGGCCATTACCCCTTTGTTTGCCGGTCTCAACCATGACATATTTCATGACATCTGTGGCAAGACCAGCATCCGTCTTGTCTGGAAAGGTGAGGTCCTCGCCAACGAAGGCGATCCCTGCACGGGCATCGGTATGATTATTGAAGGCCAGCTGGCAATGCAAAAGTATTCCAGCTCCGGCGATTTTGCTACTCTCGAACTGCTGGGCCCAGGTGAAATCTTCGGTGAGTACCTTATTTTCGGCAGTAAAAGGAATTACTCCCTGACCATTGAAGCTGTCAGCAACTCCAAAATCATTTTCATCTCGCGTGAGATGCTGATGACACTCCTTTACCAGAATCCAGCCATCATGCAGAATTTCCTGGCAATTCTCTCCGATCGCGTCCAGGCTCAGAACCGGCGCATCTCCCTGCTTTCACAAAAGAGTCTGCGCCAGAAAATTGCCAATTACCTGTTGGAACTGCTGCGTGACCAGCTGGAAAAAGAAGGGGAAGCCCCAAAGATTGTCAGACGGACGGTTTCGACCCAGGCTGTCGAACTGCCGGTTTCCAAAGAGGTCGTTTCCCGATTGCTGGCTATGCCGCGCCCGTCTTTTTCACGGGAGCTGATCAGCATGGAACGCGACGGCCTGATCCGGGTCAGCGGCCGTGTGATCTGGCTGGTCGATCTGGACCGGCTTGAACGGGGGGNNGAAGGCTTCCAGATCTGATTTTTTCTTGCCACCCTTGGCTATTTCTCTTTTTTAATATTCTGCCCTATGGTAAACTAAAGGCAGGAGGAGCGTTTCCTGTGATTTTGAACAACTCAGACATCCTGTCAGAACTGGGGCAGTTTGTTGAAGATATGTTCCAGGACTTAAAGAGCGGTCTGCTGTTTTTCGGCGGCCCGTTTGATGTTGTTGTTGCCGTGCTCGACATTCTGGCAACAACTTTGGTTGTTTTCTATATCTTAAAGATTCTGCGGGATTCACGGGCCTGGCAGCTGCTGAAAGGTGTTCTGCTGATTGTCGCCTTTGCTATTGTCTGCAGCCTGGCTGGCCTGACAACGGTTGGTTTTATCTTTAACAATACCATATCGATTCTGGCCATCGCTTTTGTGATCCTTTTTCAGCCCGAACTGCGGCGAGCGCTGGAAACCGTCGGCCGCAACAGCTTCAATGTCATTTCATCAGCAATTTCACAGGATGAGCCTGGCCGTTCCTCCGGCTCAGTCCACAATCTGATCGAGTCGATTGTCCGGGCTTGCGAGAAGCTGGCCGAAACCAGGACCGGCGCTCTGATCATTCTCGAACGGCAGACCCGTCTCGGTGAATTGATCGAGCAGGAAAATGTCGTGCAATTGGATGCAGCAGTCTCGGCGACCATGCTGATGCAGGTTTTTTATAAAGGTTCACCGCTTCATGATGGTGCCGTACTGATCCCTGAGGGCCGGCTGACCGCTGCCCGCGTCCATGTTCCGCTATCGGACAATTATCATCTGCGCAAGGATTATGGCACCCGCCACCGGGCTGCGATCGGTGCGAGTGAAATGGGCGATGCCATCGCGGTTGTCGTCTCCGAAGAGCGCGGCTGCATCAGCATTGCCCTGGAGGGCCGTCTGTACACCCTTGATAATGCCGACGCACTCCGCACTTTACTGCACAAGCTGCTCGGCCCGACACGGAGCGGCGTCAGCCTCAGTTCTCTGGGCAGTCTTATACGAGGCGGCATCCGGCAAAACCGTAATAAGCCTGTGGCAAAGGCTAAAACCAAAGTTTCGGCTCAAGATTCACCGATCCTCGAAACAGTCACCAGTACGAACCGCCGGTCTCAGGCCCCGCAGTCCGGACGCATGACGACCCGGCAGCGCCTCGTGCTGATGATTGCCTCGCTGGCTATTGCCATCGGGCTTTGGCTCTATGTCCAGGTCGCCATCAACCCGGTCGGTACCCGCACCTTTGTCGTCGCGCTCAATGTTGAAAACATCGAATCAGTCTATGCCAAAGGCTATGAACTGCAGGTTCCCTCGCAGTCCGTCCAGGTGACCTTGCAGGGGCGCGGCAAAGCACTGTCCAGTCTGACATCATCTGATGTCATTGCTTTCATCGATTTGGCCGACATCGACACAGCGGGCAATAACCGGCTGACTGTTCAGATCGAAACGGTCGGCCTGCAGTATTATATGCCGATCTATATCTCACCGACCGAAGTGACGATTAATGTTCAGGAAAAATCAGGCAATTGATTTTAGCGTAATCTAAATGCAATATAAATGAAATGAAACAGACATATATTTGTCATGCAAAGAACCCTTGACGTGAAATATTCGGTAATCCTGCCGATGTTATAATTAAAAAAGCTTATCGATTGAAGGAGAAAAACATGAACAGATTATTCGGAACCGATGGAGTCAGAGGTGTAGCCAATAAAGAACTGACCCCTGACCTTGCCTTTAAACTGGGCTGGGCCGGCGCTCTGGTTCTTGCCGGTGAATGCAGCCATAAACCAATAATTCTGGTGGGTTCGGATACCCGCATATCCTGCGGCATGCTCGAAGCTGCCATGGTAGCCGGCATCTGCGCAGCCGGAGCCGATGCATTCATCTGCGGCACCATTCCGACCCCTGGCATTGCCTACCTGACCCATAAATATA
>DMJC01000073.1 GCA_003451915.1 Clostridiales bacterium | reverse complement strand
CTATAATATACGATGGTGTGAAATAATCGGCAGAATAACCGGTTACACGCGACGGAGGATTTCAGATGGCAGGCATTTTCGGATTTTTTGATTATACCAAGGAAGGCAAGGGTGTTTATCCTGATGAACCACCCAAGGGGCCGATAGCAACTTTTTTTGCAGTCCTGGGCCGTAAATTCTGGAAAATTGTTCAGATTAATCTCATGTATATTCTTTTCAGCCTGGTCTCGGTGATCGTATCGATTCTGGCTGCATCACTCATGCTGAACTGGATTTTCCCCGGCATGACGATTGAAGCCATTGCCAAACTGCTGGAGTCAACCGGGATCGTGTTGACCGAAGGCCATGCCTTCGTCGAATATGCAGCATCCCAGCTGGTCATCATCTATATTATCCTCGGTTTTTTACTGACCGGACTTTCCCTGATCATCACCGGACCAGTTCATGCCGGCTTCACCTACATTTTGCGTAACTATTCCCGCGAAGAGCATGCGTTTATCTGGATGGACTTCAAAGAACACCTGGCCAAAAACTTTAAGCAGTCATTGCTCAGTGGTCTCATCAGTTTTATCGTCACCGTCGTGATTCTTTTCAATTTTGCTTTTTACCTGAATACCGAAATCAATCTCGGCATTTTCAGGACCTTGCTGCTGTCGATCATCACGATCATTCTGCTGATCTGGAGTATCATGCAGATGTATGTCTATCCGATGATGGTAACCTTTCAGCTGACGCTTAAACAAATTTATAAAAACAGCCTGCTGTTTTCCATCATGCGCCTGCCCGTCAACGTGGCTTTGCTGATCGTAAGCATCTTGCTGGTCTTTGGCATTCCGCTCATTCTGTTTATGATCGGTACGAATATTACATTCTTTATCGCCATCGTCTACTACCTGTTCCTAGCCTTTGGTGTCAACTTGCTGATGACGAATTTCTTTGTTTATCGTGGTATTGATAAGTACATGATTCAGAAAATCAAAGCCGCTGAAGAAATGAATGAAGAAGATGCCGCTGAGTCACCAGCCGATGAACAAGCTAGTCAGACTGAATCCGATTCTGAAGAGGATCAGCCTGCAAAGGAAGATGAAAACGGACCTTTGACTGAAGTCCCGGTCGGCGCTAAATAAATCAGCCGATCAGGTCGGACATATCGTAAAGCCCTGCCGGCTTGCCAGCCAGAAATCTGGCGGCAGCAATTGCCCCACGGGCGAAAACATTGCGTGACGTGGCTGAATGATGCATGGAAAAGACCTCATCCTGACCGGCAAAGAGAACAGTATGCTCACCGACAATACTGCCGCCTCGCACGGCATGGATGCCTAATTCAGCTTTCCCTCGTTTTTGCCTGGCCTGACTGCGATCGTAGACAAATTCGAGCTGGTGGTCTAGCTCCTGGTTGATCTTGTTAGCGATCATCAATGCAGTGCCGGAAGGCGCATCGATTTTTTGATTATGGTGTGCTTCAATGATTTCAATGTCAAACTCCGGATAGAGCAGCCGGGCAGCCTGGCGTGCCAGGCTGATCATCAGATTGATACCTAAAGACATATTGGCCGACTTGAAAATGGCAGCTTCGGTGCTTAATGCTTTAAGCTGATTTTCCAGATTCTCATCCAGACCGGTTGTGCAAATTACAGCTGGGCAACGTCTTTGGCGGATCAGATCATAGATGGCCGGTAAGGCTGCCGGATTGGAAAAATCGATCAAAACGTCAAATTCAACCGGACAGCTGCGGGGGTCAGCATAGACAGGAAATGGTATGCCAGGTGCAGAAACCAGATCAGAACCGGCAACGATTTCCAAATCAGAAGAACAGGCGGCAATATCAGCGATAACCCGGCCCATTCGGCCACAGCAGCCGCTTAAAAATATCCTCAAAGCCATGGATGAACTCCTTTCAAATCCGGGCAACAGATCAAAATCTGCCAGCGTCTTGCGAATCAGGGCCTGATTGGCTGCGCTGGTTTCACAGAGCGGCAGCCGGCAGGAACCGACATTCATCCCCATCATGTTCATGGCGGTCTTGACCGGAATTGGATTAACATCACAGAACATTGCTTTGCACAACGGCGTCAGGTGGATTTGCAGCCGAGTAGCTTCAGCAATGTTGCCATTGTGCCAGGCGCTGACCATCTGATGGGTCAAGGCGGGAACAATGTTGGCGATGACAGAGATGACGCCGAGACCGCCAAAAGACAGCAGGGGAAGAACCATGCCGTCTTCACCTGAATAAAGATTGATATTGTCACCGCAGAGGCTGGCGACTTCGCCGGCCTGATCAATGCGGCATTCTTTGACACCGTTAATAGTCGGCAAAGCAGACAATTCGGCGATGGTTTCCGGATTGATATTAAGATTGGTCCGACTTGGCACATTGTAAAGAATCACCGGCAGGTCAGTTGCCTCGGCAACAGCTTTGAAATGCAGCACAAGCCCGCGTTGTGATGCTTTATTATAGTACGGCGTGACGCTGAGCAGACCGTCGACTCCCAGGCTGGCAGCTTTTTTGCTCAGTTCGACGGCATGAGCTGTGTCGTTGCTGCCAACACCGGCGATGACCGGAATTCGATGACTGACAGCGTCGACGACACAACGGATAGACTCAAGATGCTCGGCATCTGGCATGGTCGATGCTTCACCGGTTGTGCCGGCGACGATAAT
>DMJC01000050.1 GCA_003451915.1 Clostridiales bacterium | reverse complement strand
TACCTAAGAAATCAAAACAGTGTGGCTAAATGTAAATTTATTTGCCATTGCCGGTTCAGTCAATGTATAATTATTGACAGAACCATTTTGTTAGCACCGCTATAGGGCGTCCGGAAGCTATCGGATTTGCCTGAAAGACTGAATTTAAATAATCAAACAACAATTTGATTTCACCTCATGGATATGCTAATCTGATGTTGATTGATCGGACGTGTTTCAACAAATATCATCAGAAATGAGGTATGGTATATGACTAAAAGTGTCCTTGGTCTCAATCTTTCCGCAGTGGCAGTTCTAATATTCATATTAAGCTATTTTGCCGGCATTGAAGTCCTGGTTTTACTGTTGGCTTATGCGCTGCTGATCGAAAAGGACCGCTGGCTGAACAAGCAGGTGTTTCAGGCCGTTTACCTGAAATTAGCGTATCTGATCGTTATCACAGTTGTCGGCTGGGTATTTGATTTTCTGCAATGGCTTTTTCGCAATGCCGCAGCCATTTATTCGGTTGAAAACTTCATTCATTTTCTAATCAGCTTAGCGCTGATCCTCATCATTTTGCTGGCGATCAGCCGCGTGATCCACAGCCAGGATGCCGATTTGCCGTTTGTTGGCCATTTTGCTGATTTTACGCTCGATGAGACAGTCAAAGCGGCAGAGAAGACGACACCGGCTGCCCCGGCAACACCGTTCGTACCCGCTGCACCAGCTGCCGAGCCTGACATCGCAGAAGCCTGTGAGGATGACACAGTTTCAGCCGAATTTGTCGACACTGAACCTTATAAGTTCAGTGAAGAGGAAACCGTCGTCTCAACCGCTCCGCCAATCGACCCGGACCATTGGTTCTGTGTTGAGTGTGGCCGAGAGAATTTTGGCAAGTTCTGTATGGGCTGCGGCAAACCGCGCCCTGTCTGATCTTTTCGAGAGCCCAGTCAGATTCAGTCTGGTCTAAATAAAGGAGGGTATTGAGTATGTTCTGTCCAAACTGCGGCAAGTCTAATCCTGATGACTCTAAATTCTGCGAAAACTGTGGCTCCAATCTGCTGGAAACAGCTGCCCCGCCGCCACCGGTCCAGCCGGCACCGGCCTTTACACCGCCGCCTGTTCAGCCTGCCTACGCACCACCACCTCAGGCTCAATACTATCCGCCGCAGAATGGTGCAGTCAATGAACAGACCAAACCAGTCGGCGTTGGTGGTTATCTGGGCATGTTTGCCTTGAATTTCATTCCGTTTGTCGGTCCGCTGATTTTCTTCATCATGTTGTTTGTCTGGGCTTTTGGCTCAAAAGCTAATATGAATAAAAAGAATCTCAGCCGTGCCTTGCTGCTGATGATGCTGATCCTGATTGTGATCTACGTCGCGATCTTTGTTGTCTTGATGGCAGTTTTCCCTGACCTGATTGAGCAGCTCACCAATAGTTTTTCATACTGATATTCATATAAAATATTCGATTTTCAGGGGTCATCTCAGCCGATCACGAGATGGCCCCTTTATTTTAGGCTAATTCGAATGCTTAGATTTACAGCGGTCGCAATATCCGTAAAGATCAAGCTGGTGTGAAACAATTTCAAAACCGGTCTCACTTTCAATCTGCCGGGCCAGGCACTCCAGCGGGCATTGGCTGATGTTGACTTTTCGTGCACAGTCCAGGCAGATCAGCTGATGATGATGAGGTGCTTCGGCCTGCTTGTAGCGTGTGATGCCATCAGGATAGATCAAGCGGGTGATCACCCGCTGAGTCGTCAGCAGCTCCAAATTGCGATAAACCGTGGTCAGCGCCATCGCAGGCATCACCAGACGGGCTTTGCTGAGAATCTGGTCAGCAGTCAGCGGTTCTCCGGCTGATTGGATTGTATCTAAAATAATTGTTTTCTGTTTGGTCTGACGCTGGTTGTTCACGTGACCGGAGACCTCCTGACGATAAAATTATGCTTAATCATCAACCCTATTATCTGCCAGCCCGGGTGATTTGACAAGCTGCCGCCATTTCTTTATACTTGTTAATGCAAGTGACTATCAATAAAGAGTTATGTAATAGGCTTGCGGGGGTCATTCATGTTCAAAAAACATTTAGCCATGGTGCTGATCTTGGCACTGACTTTAATGGCTATTCTGACAGCTGGTTGTGCACCAACGAGCGTTTCAACCAGCCATTTAAATGATTCTGACCTGAAGATTATCACGTCTTTTCTGCCGATTTATATTTTTACTGCCAACCTGACCGCCGGCATCGACGGGATCAGCCTGAATAACCTGGCCGCCCCGGATGTTGGCTGTCTGCATGATTACTCGCTTTTACCGGGGGATATGGTCAAGCTGGAAGAAGCCGATATTTTTATTTTTAATGGTGCAGGTATGGAGAGCTATCTTAACCAGCTTGCTGAGCTTGGCAACGACATGATCACAATCGAGGCCAGCCAGGGCATCGAATTGCTGCCGGCAGCCGGTAATGAGAATAATGGGCATGTCTGGCTGTCAGTGCCGCTGGCTATCCGGCAGGTACGCAACATCAGCGCTGGCCTGCAGCAGGCTGACCCTGCCCGCAAAAGCCAGTACCAGACGAATGAAGTTGCATATATCAACCGTCTTGAGGCGCTGGATGCTGATTTCAGAAATGGTCTGGCTGACCTGAAGCACTGGGATATTATCACGTTTCATGAAGCTTTTCCTTATCTGGCCCGGGAATACGGCCTGACAGTCGCCGGTGTCATTGAACGTGAACCGGGTTCGGAACCCAGCGCATCAGAATTGGCCGAAACCATTGATCTGATTAAATCAAAGGGGATTTCAGCTTTATTCGCTGAGCCGCAGTATTCAACCCGCGTGGCTGAAACCATTGCCGCTGAAACCGGCGCAAAAATATACACGCTTGATCCGATTGTGACCGGCGCAGCTGATGCTGCAACTTATGAGCAGAAAATGCGTCAAAACCTGGCTGTTTTGCAGGAAGCTCTCGGTGGCTGAGTTTATTTTTCTGCAAATATGGTTTACTGTAACAGGGGTATCTGACAAACCTGATGCCCTGCAATATCTTAGATGAGAACTAGACGTAGATAAGCCGGTTCTATCTACCATCGATCTGAAAGAAGGTTAGTCCATGAACACTAAACTCAAATTCCTGTCTGCACTCGGTCTGCTTCTGATTATGTCCATTATGCTGGCAGCCTGCGCACCGGCTGTTTCAACCCCGGTTACGACCACTGCCACGACTGCGGCAGCGACAACACCTGAATCAACAACAACCCAGCCTGCTGAGCGTGTTGCCGTACGCATAGCTGCGCTCAAAGGGCCGACGGGAATCGGGCTGGTCGGCCTGATGGACAGCCAGGAAGCCGGTACGACCCAGAATGACTATACATTCAGCCTTTCCGGTGCTCCTGATGATATCACAGCCAAGCTGATCAGCGGGCAGGCTGACATCGCCGCTCTGCCGACCAACCTGGCTGCTGTCCTCTACCAGAAAACCAATCAGGAGGTTCTCATGCTGGCGGTTAATACGCTCGGCGTGATTTACATCCTGGAAAAGGGCAATACCGTTCAGTCCTTGAGCGACCTGGCAGGTAAGACAATTCTCGCATCTGGCCAGGGCGCTGTCCCAGAATATGTGCTCAATGATCTTCTGCAAAAGGGCAACCTGACTCAGCCAGCGACGGTTGAGTATAAAAGTGAGCATAGCGAACTGGCGACGCTGGCCCTGTCCGGGCAAGCCGATTTAGTGATGCTGCCTGAACCGTTTGTCACAACAGTTCTCAGCAAAAACAGTGAATTCCGCATTGCTCTTGACCTGACAGAAGAGTGGAATAAAGTCCAGACTGCCGCCGGCAACAATAGCGGCCTGAGCATGGGCTGCCTGGTGGTCACTGCGTCCTTTGCCTCAGCGCACCCGGATGCTCTGGCGATGTTTCTCGATGAGTACGCCCGATCAGTCGACTTTGTCAACAGTGATACCACCAAAGCTGGTGAACGCGTAGCTGCTTATGGCATTCTGGCCGATGCCGGCCTGGCTGCCAAAGCCATTCCCACATGCAATATTGTGCTTGTTGAAGGCGAAGCCATGAAAGATTCACTCAAGCCCTTCTTTGAGATACTCTTTGCTGCCAATCCCAAATCGGTTGGCGGAAAACTGCCTGATGACAATTTTTACTGGATGCGCAGTGTCAAGTAATTCAGGAGATTAACGGATGGCAGTTGCCGGTAAACAGAAAAAAGTCCGTTCTTGGTTATGGCTTTTAGCCATTGTTTTCTGGCTGGCTGCCTGGCAAATTGCCTATTGGCTGATCGGACACGATCTGTTGCTGGCATCACCTGCCCAAGTTGCCGTTCGCCTGGCAGAATTAGCCCTGCAGGGAAAGTTCTGGCTGACCGCCTTGATGTCGTTGCTGCGCATCCTGGCAGGCTATGCGCTCGGTTTGGCAGCCGGTACTGCTCTGGCTATAATCACAACCCGTTCAAGACTTCTGCAAGCCATTTTCCGGCCGGCGATCGGCGCGATCCGCGCTACACCGGTTGCATCATTTATCATTCTGGCTTTGATCTGGATGTCTAGCAGTCGTGTCGTTGTTTTCATCGTCTTCTTGATGGTCATGCCAGTTATCTGGGCTAATGTCAGCGAAGGAATCCGTAAAACTGATCCGCAATTGCTGGAAATGGCCCAGGTTTTCGCTCTGCCCAAGAATCAGGTGATCCGTCTGATCTACATCCCGTCAATATCGCCCTTTTTCGTCGCTGCAGCCACCACAGCCATGGGTTTGGGCTGGAAAGCCGGTATCGCTGCTGAAGTCCTCAGCACACCCAAACTCTCACTCGGCAGTGAGCTGTTCAATGCCAAGATTTACCTCGAAACTCCCGATTTGCTGGCTTTTACCATCGTCGTCATCATCCTCAGCCTTGTCTTGGAAAAGCTAGTGGTCAGACTGTTGCGCTGGACTGAAGGATACTTCCGTCGCCATGGCCGACAGAATCTCCAGAAAGGAGGCGGGGAGACGTGAGCATCCAACTGGTCAACATCAGCAAGCATTTCGGCGAACAAAAGGTTCTGAGCAACTTGTCATTTGTGCTGCCAGATCGAGGCATAGTCGGAGTATTCGGACCTTCCGGATGCGGCAAGACGACACTTCTGCGGTTGCTCGCCGGCCTCGAAAATCCCGATGACGGACAGGTCAGCGGCCTCAACGTCAACAGGATCAGCATGGTTTTCCAAGAAGACCGCTTGCTGCCCTGGCTGACGGTGCTCGACAACATCGCCTTCATTCTGAATGATCGTAAGGAAGCCGCCTTATGGCTGGCCAAAGTCAAGCTGGCCGACCATGCCAGCTTGTATCCGGCCGAACTCAGTGGCGGCATGAAGCGTCGCCTGGCTCTGGCCAGAGCACTCGCCAGAAAAAGCGACCTGCTGATCCTTGACGAGCCTTTTACAGGCATGGACGATCTGTTAAAAACGGACATGCTGGAGCTGATACGCCATGAAGCCAGCCAGAGGCTGGTCATTCTGGTCAGCCATGACCGGGAAGACCTGGCATCACTCACTGAAAAGATTATTTATCTTTAAAAAAAGAAGACGGGCGTCTCCGAGGGACGTCCGTCTTTCATTAAATGGGCTTTGGCATTATGGATTCACCAGGAATCCGGCTGACTGGATCGGGTTTTTGTTTGTTTGTCTTCAGATCGGTCAGGTTCCGGCAGCTTATACTTCTTTCAGCGTTTGCTCATGTTCTGGCAACATAAGATATATCGATCAGGAATATTCTGTTTTCTTCTGTTCGGTCTTCTCTGTCAATAGAACTCTGGCATAACTCCTTTCGCATTGTTCCGGCTCTGGACCGGAGGGCCAAACTGTGTTGCACTTTACTTTTGTGAACCAACAGGTTGTCAATGAGTCGATGCTCTTTAGCGTGGGCACCGCCACTAAGTAGCTGAAAGTAAGCTGTTCCGGTTCTCTATCTGGTTTCAGTATACACCATTTCAGTTTTAAATATGTTACAGTTTCGTGAATATTCCAATAAAAATTCTGAAGAAATATGAAGTTTAAAAACATGATCTAGCGTCTGAAACGACTGTAAAAACGATATTTTGTGATTATATGCGTGACCTTTTCCTGCGCTGTATGTTACAGATGGCGGCCAGCTATTTCCGCTTAACATTCTCAACCGTCGGCATTTTGACCAGACAAGGCCTTTTCGCAGGATCGACGGGATGATGAGCATCATCTCAGACGGCTATGGCACCTGGGGTCCGCCGATCCGTGTCGGCAGCCGATCTGAAATTGTATTAATCGATCTTAGCGAAGCGTCATCTTTGCGCTAATGTTCACAAAACGCTTTCATCCGATATTGATTTCAATTAAAATGATAGTTGAAGTTCATTCGGAGGGCGACAATAATGGATATCAGCAGCATTTTGGAGTTATCTTCAGCCATACAAAAAAATATCGCACGGGTTATTGTCGGCAAGTCGATGCAAGTCGAGTTGGCTTTGACGGCCTTGCTGGCGGGTGGCCATGTTTTGCTGGAGGATGTGCCGGGCACCGGAAAGACGATGTTGGCTCGTTCGCTGGCCCGTTCGCTGGATATCAGTTTCAAGCGGATTCAATTTACACCTGATTTGCTGCCGTCTGATTTGACGGGTATTCATTATTATCAGCAAAAGACAGGCGATTTTGTTTTTCGGGCAGGACCGCTTTTTACGAATATTCTGCTGGCTGATGAAATCAACCGGGCGACACCGCGTACGCAATCAAGTCTGCTGGAATGTATGGAAGAGCGGCAGGTTTCTATCGATGGTGAAACATTTAAGCTTTCAGAACCGTTTTTTGTTATCGCCACGCAGAATCCAGTTGAAACGCAGGGCACTTATCCCTTGCCGGAAGCCCAG
>DMJC01000010.1 GCA_003451915.1 Clostridiales bacterium | reverse complement strand
GGCTGCAGACATCATCGAACGATGAGTTCTCAACTCTTTTTCATTCTTTTAACCAGATGGTGCAGAACCTTCAGGTTCTCGTGAATGAAGTCTATGAAAAAGAACTGCTGGTGCAGCATGCCAACCTGAAGCAACTGCAAAGTCAGATCAATCCGCACTTCATGTACAACAGCCTGTATGCCTTGTCGACACTGATAAAAACCGGTGACAACGAGAATGCCGACCTTTTTTGCATGTACCTTGCCAATTATTTCCGCTACATTACCCGCAGCGGATCAGATCTGATGCCCTTGGCCGATGAGTGGCAACATGCCAGTACATACCTGAACATCATGACCATGCGCAACAGCAATATCCGTATCGATTTTCAGCACGAACTGCCAGCAGAAGTTAAAAAAATCAAGGTGCCTCGACTGATAATCCAGCCAATCCTCGAAAATGCTTTCAAACACGGCGGGAAGACGGTCACCCATTTTGCCTTGAAAGTCGCGGCAACTTATACCGATGGCTGTTTGACCATCACAGTTGACGATAATGGCAAACGAATTGGTGATGCTGAATTAGACGACCTGAACAGCCGTTTAAATGAGCACCAGTCCGGGCAGGAAATAACCGGACTGATTAACATCCATAAGCGGCTGCGACTGATGTTTGGCCAGCCGAGCGGCTTGGAAGCATCGCGCAGCGACTTGGGCGGCATGCGGATAACCGCCACGATTGATCTGAAGCAGGGAGGTGAGCCAGATGATGTATCGGATAATGGTCGTTGATGACGAGTCGCATGTCACCGAATGGATCAGCCATCTGCTCGACGATGCTTACAGTTCAGAACTCGACCTCTATCGGTTTAATGACGCTACCCAGGCTTTACGGCAATTGTTGACGGGAATCTATGACATTGCTGTTTTGGACATCAGCATGCCGGAAGTGACGGGCATTGATATCCTGGATGCTTTAGAAAGCCAGAAAATCGAGACCCAGGTCATCTTTTTAACAGCATATAGTGAGTTTGAGTATGCCAAGCGGGCGATATCCCCTCAGGTTGTGACTTACATTCTAAAAGGCGAACCAGATAGCGTCATGGTGGAAGCAGTTGGCCAGGCCATCCGGAGAATTCAGGAAAAAGTCGAAAATGACAATCTGGTCAAGATTGCCAAAAGCCGGATTCGAGCTTCCTCGACCAATATCCGGCGTGAATATGTGGTTCATCTGCTGCAGGGCGCAATCGGGTCAGAGCCAACCGGAACTGCGGTTTCTTTGCTGATCTCCCCTGAGAAACCCATCCTGTTGCTGCAGTGTGCGCTGAATATTTCCGGAGATCAAAGCAGCAGCCCTGAGCTGTTACTTGAGATCGGCAGCCACATTGAAGACTATCTGAGCCGTTTCTTTGTCTTTGAAGGGGCCATGCTGCAGAACAACAGTTTCGTCTGGCTGCTGCAACCGCAAAATGGTGATTACCAGACAGCTTACAGCGAACTGCTGGCGGTCATTGAAAATGCCGAAATGCTGTTCAACCGCCATACCGGTCATGACTTGCTGTTCGTTTACAGCAGCCATCCCGCTGCATTTGATGATATCGGACGCACCTATCGGCAAATGTTGCCGTTGTACCGGTATGGCTACAACAAGGGACATATCGTCTTGACTGATGAGGATCTGCCGGATGTTCTGGCGGAGGAGGCAACCAGTGAAAGTGAATACCGTCAGCTTGGCCGGGATATTCAAATTTTGCAGAATCTGATCGAAAATGGCGAACGTGCTGAAAGTATGGCTTTATTGGACATGCTGCTAGAATCCTTTGATCGTCGGCCAGTCAGCAGCGACCCGCTTATACTTGAAGCTTTTTGTCAGTTGAGCGGCATGGTTCTGGCTATCCTCAACAAGACTGGCCTTTATCAGGCGGCCAGCAACGAACGCTCTCTGGTCTGGCTTGGCAATCCCTATTCATTCGCGACCTGGGACGAGGCAGCAACCGCTTTCCGGCAGATGACAGACTACATGCTGAACAAAAATGCACGCAAACGGGACAGTCGGTCGCAGACCTGTATCGACAAAGCCAAAGACTATATCATTCAGAACCTTGACCAGGATTTGTCTCTGCTGATGCTAGCTGAAAAGGTCTTTTTGAACCCGTCCTATCTGTCAATTCTGTTCAAAAAGAAAGTCGGCTGTAATGTATCTGACTATATAAAAGCCGAGCGGCTGAAAAAAGCGAAGCAGCTGCTTTCCGAGACTAAGCTCAAGATCAACGAAATTGCCCGGCAGGTGGGTTATCCCAATGCCACGTATTTTGGCAAGTTCATCAAGCTGGAAACCGGCCTGACACCGCTGGAATACCGTGACCGTCATACACAGCGGGAGATATCGCTGTGAACAGAAAGTTTTTTATTATTTTAGTTGCCTGGCTGATTGTGATGATGAGCGGTTGCACACCAGCTGGCTCAACAACAGGTCCGACAGCAGCAACAACCGAGCAGACAACTGCGACCACTGCCTGGCAAGATCAGCATACCTTGGGAACCTGGTGGTGGAACGCTCAATTTATCAGAACCGAGACCGACCGTGACCTGCGCCTTCAGTTTCTGCAGGACGAAGGCGTCAGCGAAATCTATCTCTATTACGGCGGTGTCGTCTGGGATAAGTACTATCGACAATTTATCGCCGCGTGCCAGACACGGGGTATCCGGGTGGCCGCACTGGGAGGTGATGCGGGTTGGCTGTCCGACGAAGGTTTTGCAGGATATCAGCGATGGCTCGCGAGGATCGCGCAATATCAGGCCGATGCGTCGGAATCGGAAAAATTCTATGGCTTGCATCTGGATTTCGAACCTGGCCAGAATCCGGAATATGCAAAAGACCCTTCGGCCATGGCGGGTCAGGTGTCCAGAGTTTATGACCTGGGCAGGCAGTTCAGCGACGAGCATGCTCTTATTTTTGAAGCTGACGTCAGCATGTGGATCGATGATCCGGAACATCTGATGCCCGATGGCGCAGAACAGGTCGCTCTGGGCGAGTATATCGCCCGCAGGGTTGACACATTATCGATCATGGCCTACAGGGACACTGCTCGGGAGCAATACCAGAGCGCCCTGCCCATGATCCGGATCGCCCGTCAATATAACCGCAAGGTTATCATGGGCAGCGAAACAGGTCAAAGCACGGAAGCTGAATTTGTCTCTTATTTTGAGGAAGGGAAAGCAGTGCTACAGAAGGAGCAGGTCAGGCTTATCGGCCTGATGGACAAAGAAGACGTTGAATACGGACTGGCTGTCCATTATGTCGAATCCTGGTTCGAACTGAAGGACTAAAGGTTATAACCGCCATGCGCGGGAATAATAATTAAACTTTTCAAGGAGGATTTATGAAACGGTTTTTAAGTATTCTTATGATTCTGGCGATGGTCGTCACGCTGGCCGCATGCGCCCAGACCCCAACGACTACAGCGCCTACCACCACGCAGGCGCCGACCACGACACAGACGCCGACCACAACAACGGAACCTGAGCCAACCTATGATTTTGGCGGCATGACCGTGCGTCTTGCCTGGGGCTGGGCTCCCCGCTTTACCGAACCGGGTGAAGACAAAGATCGCTTTGACGCCCGTGTTGCTGAAGTCGAAGAAAAGCTCAACATTAAATTCGAGTGGGTCCAGGTTGATGCCGGTGAATTCTGGGACAACATGGTCACCAACACATTGGCTGGTAAAAGCCCCGGTACTGTTAATTTTACATTCCCCTGGGTCTTCCCGGACTGGGTCAAAGCTGGTCTGCCGGCTGACATCAACATCGTTGCAAAACGCGTCGGACTCGACATGAGTGACAAATCATGGGATCCGCTGGCTCGCATTGCCGGCACCTATGATGACAAGCTTTACTGCTTTGATAAATTTGCACTGGAAGTCAATGGCGGCTTCATCTTCAACAAAAGGCTCATCGAAGAGGCCGGCCTCGTCAGCCCTTATGAGCATGTAAAAAATGGTACCTGGAACTGGGACACCCTGAAAGATTATGCCAAAAAACTGACCAAAGTCGGCGCTGACGGCGCGACCACGCAATGGGGCCTGACAGCCATGAACCAGCAGACCCTGGCTGACCTGCTCATTCTCAGCAATGGCGCCGATTTGGTCGATACCAGCAGCGGCACACCCAAAG